>JAYUJS010000450.1:0-6724 GCA_043765095.1 Ferruginibacter sp. | reverse complement strand
ACATACCTGCATATTGCCCACGAGTGCTTTGGCTGCTTCGTGCAATGTAGTAGCTATTCATAAAAGGCATGGAAATCATTTCGCCCATAGTAATAACTGTTATTGCAATGCTTGCTATAATAATTCCATTAACGTTTGGAATATTTAAAATTAGAAAAGATAAAGCCATTAAAAATGTACCTCTTGTAATAAAAACGAGATAAGGTTTTTTACCTTCCAAAGAAAATATCAATATCATTTCTACAGCAAAAATTAAAAATCCACTTGCACCCATTATTACACCAAAATAAAATTCTGATATATTCAAATTCTTTTTAAAAAAAATAGGGATAGTTGTAAACAACTGAAAAAAACAGGCAGCAAATAAAATCTGAAAAAACAAAAAGTATAAAAATTTTTTATCTTTATATGGTGAATTTGATTTTTGATTAATTTCAGTAGTTACTTTTGGTTTGTTTTGTTGAGCCTTTGTAACTTTAGGTAACAGAAATAATAAAAAAAATGAAGCTACAATATTAGTTAAACCATCTACCCAAAATAATAAGTGATAATTTCTGCTTGCAAGAAATCCACCTATGGCACTGCCAAATGTGAAACCTAAATTTATTGATAATCTAACCAGTGAAAAAGATTGTGTTCTTGTTTCGGGGCTACTGTAATGCGCTATAGCACTAGCATTGGCAGGTCTAAAACTTTCATTTATCATAGCTAAGAAAAACGTAACAATGCAAATTGCATCATAACTTTTCATAAAACCAAGTACTATAAACATAATGCCTCCAAAAAACAATGCGCTAAACTGAGTATAATAAAAACCAAAAGTATCACTTATTTTTCCTCCAACTAATGCTCCTATCAAAGAGCCAATACCATAAATTGCCACTACAATACCACCTTGCTGCAAGCTGTATCCAATTTTCATACAGTATAATGTCATAAATACTAATACCATGGTGCCGCATCTATTTATTAGCATTATAATACTTAGCAACCACATTTTGTTGCTAAGGCCATTAAACGCATTTTTGTAAAGGGTAATTGTTTTAGTAATCATTTTCAATAAATATTTAAAAAGCCCCGTTTTCAAAACGGGGCTTTATTAAGAAATTAAAAATATTTTTAATTATTTACAGTCTGAATAAATCTCCACTATTTTTTCAACTGATAATTTTCTATCAATTTGTCCATTTTTTACTTTTTCATTAAAATTTGAACAATCATTAAGATAATCTAATAAATTTTTTCTTGCATTTACAAGGTTGTTTTTAACACCAATTTCATCGCCAATTTTTTTTACTACATAGTCATCATATTTAACAGGGATAACAGACCTAAACACGGTAATTTTAGGGGAGCTATAAGTACTTTTTAAAAATGAAAAATAAGCCGTGCCTAATATACCTGTACCAAATTTTTGTGAAATATATTTTGTTCCATCATTGTCTATTAAATTTTCTAATTTAGATACTGTTGTATTAATAATTTTAAGTTGTCCTTGTGCATCTTTTGTTTCTACAACTGCAGCAATATTTTCAGCATCAAGACTAACAATATTGCCAAAAGAACTTGCAGGTATTTTATAAATTTTAATTTTTCCTTTGTAAGTACCAGCTTCTTTTTTTGATGTAACCGTTACTGATCCATTAACTATGATATATTTATAATTTTCGAAGATTTCTTCGGTTGTTGGCTTTATTATATTAACAATAGTGTTATTTGTTTCAATTATTGGGCTCATTGCGTTTAGTAATTCTTCTAATTTATCGCTACATTTATATTTTACTAAACCCATCATTTCTTTAATTACTTTATCAATGGGTTTATACAATTCAATATATTCTTTTGCTTTTTCATAATTTTTAGTTGCAATATTATAAAGTGCTAGATTATGGTATGCAGCTCTTTTTACTTCATCAACATCTTCACCAGTATAATTAATTGTTTTTTCCCAATAAGGTACAAGTTTATCTGCTAATATTTTAAAACCTTCAAACCCTTCTTTTTGTAATGCTTTTACAAGTGGTTTTGCATTTTCTTCAAAAGCTAATAACTCTGGTATCTTTTTTACTTTATCAACTGATGCAACTTTTATTAATTTATCAAAAGTACCACCATATAATTTTTCTTTAAAACCAAGGCTGTTTATTTTAATTAATTTTTCCATAATTAATTTTCGAATAATATCTTGATTATTTCTTTCAGCTTCACTAATATCTCTTTCTAAATTTAAAGCGAATACTTCGCTTTGTAAAAATTCTTCAAAAATAAAAACCCCGTATTTATCATAAAAAGTATTTTTAATAAATACATTTACAGTAGCAGATGAAGGAGATGTAAGCTTACCACTATATTTTTGTAATAACACAACAATATGAAAATCACCTCCTTTATCAACTTGTTCTAGCTTACCAATAATTGGTTTGTAAGCAATATTAAATCCTTGGCCTGGTTTATCTTGTTCTTCTTTTGTGGTAAGCACCTGTAAATCGAAAGTTTTATAATCTGCATATTGTATTAAAGTTGGAGGGGTTTTCTCTTTCAAGCTTGCTTCAAAATAATCAGTTTTTTGCGCAATACTTGTTGTGCTAATTGCAAATAATATTAACGTAAATATTTGTTTCATAAGTAATTTTATTTGCAAATGTATTTTTTTAAATTGAGAAATAATTATTTATGCAATTATCGTTATAACTAAATGCATTATTAAATTATTTCATTAGTGAGTGGCTGTTTGATAGTTATCCGTTTTTGGGGCGTTATTAAAAATATGAAAAAACTCTGCTGGCATTGTAGTAGGCCTTCTTACAATTTGTATCCATCCATGCCTCATCTATAGTTACAATAGTTGCAAGGGTTTCGTTGTTTTTATATATTTCATAAATTAATGTCCACCTTCCAAAATCTGCTGTTGCTTTTTCTACTTTTAAAATTACTGTTACTTTATCACCAAAAGTTATTTCGCTATTAAAAATACATTCTTTTCTAAAAATAATTGGTATAATATGATGCTTGATAAATATGACTGGAGTAAGCCCATTTTCTACCATAAATGCCATGCGGCAGGTTGCGCCAAAATCAAAATACTTTGAATGTAATACATGAAAATTAGGGTTTAAATAAGCCGAGCGTATTTCGATTGTATTTTGGAATGTATTCATGTTTTTATTTTAATAATTTTTACTAAATATATTATATGCTTAAATAAAATAAAATGCCACAGATTCATAAAAAAGAACAATAATATAAAATTGCTTTAGCGATTTCCAAAACTGTGAATCTGTGGCAATGATTTTATAGATTTACTTATGGTGAAATTGCAAAAAAAATCCTTTCCGCAAAAACGAAAAGGATTTATACCAAGTTTAATGTTAAAATTAATTATACATTATTTCATAATATTCTTTTGCCATTCGATTACTATCAAATTGCCACCTCACATCTCTCATACCATTTTTCACAATCTGTCTCCACACATTCGGGTTTTCGTAATACATTGGTAGAATTTGATTTTCTAAAATTTCATATAATTTTTCTAAATCATATTCATCTTGCTCATGTGTACTCATTTTTTCATAATCTACAGGAGGCACTAAAAAGCCATTGTTACCATGGTTAATAAATTCGCATATCCAACCATCGTTTGTGCTAAAGTTTACAGATCCATTCATTGCTGCTGTCATACCACTTGTGCCACTAGCTTCTCTTGGTACACGAGGGTTATTTAGCCATACATCACTTGCTTGTTTTAAGCGTTTACTTAAGCCTAATTCATACCCAGTACACACAGCCACATTAGGAAACTCTTTGCTCAAATTTACCAAGAAATTAAAATCGCTGATAGCAGGATAATCAACAGGGTAAGGCTTTCCAGCCCAAATGATTTGTACAGGATATTTTGTACTCGCCATTAATGCTTTAAACCTATCTTGGTCTCTAGTTATTAATTCTGCTCTTTTATAACCTGCAAATCTACGTGCCCATACAATGGTGAATACATCGGGGTTAAATACTCTACCAGTTTGGTCAGAAACAATTTCAAAAGCACGTTTTTTTAAATATTTTTTTCTATCAATAAATCCTTCTTCGTTTCCTTCATCTGCAAAACGGTACAATTGTTTATCTGCCCAATAATGCCAATTTTGTGCATTTGTAATGGCTTTTATTTCGCAAATATCTTCGTATTTATTCCACATTTTTCTACTTACTTCACCATGTAGTTGGCTTACTCCATTAGATAACCTTGCAAAACGCAAGGCTGCTAATGAATGATTAAATTGGTCTCCTGTGTTACCTACCAGTGCTCTTACTTCTTCCATTGTTAAACCGCAGAAATACCCCATTTTTTCACAAAGAAAAATATCGTGTTTTTCATTCCCTGCTTCTTCTGGCGTATGTGTAGTAAAAACCAAACGTTTTTTTACTTCTTCTTTGCACTTACCAAATTTTTGATATAAATAAAATGCAGAACTCACAGCATGTGCTTCATTTAAATGATAAACATCTGGGTGAAAATTTAGTTCATCCATCAACTTAGCACCACCTACACCAAGCAATATAAATTGCGCCACTTTGGTAGCCACATTTGCATCATACAATCTATGTGTTATGGTTTGAGATACATGGTCGTTTTCTGGCAAATCCGTACTTAATAAAAATAGTGGTGCACTTTTAAAAGTTTCAGGGTCTAAGTAAAATGCTTTTACCCATACTGGATGCCCATGTATTTGTATTTGAAACTTTATGCCAGTATCTTTTAAATAATTATATTGCTTTTCGTTCCATTGTACTTGCAAGGTTTGGTCTGGATTGCGAGCTTGGTCATAGTAACCATATTTCCACAAAATACCTATGCCCACAAGGTTTTGGCGTAGTTCGTACGCACTACGCAAATGAGAACCACTTAGATATCCTAGCCCACCACTGTAAATTTTTAATGGTTGGTGTACCGCAAATTCCATTGAGAAATATGCTACTTTTTTGCCATATTGATTATCCACAGGATATGGAACCTGATACTGAGAAAAATTCATCCTTCGCTATTTAGTTGAGTGCAATATAAAAACTAATTTACAAAAAATGTTATCATTTGCTAAATTTATAATCTATTAGCCATCATTTTAATAGTTAAAATACATTTTCCAAATACTCCTATAATAAAATTAATTACACAAAAATTATTGTAGAGGCATCTTATTATAAAAATATTTTTACAATAGTTAATCTTGCTATTTTACATTTTGTTATATTTGGTAAATATTAGTTTATAAAGATTGGTTAGAAAAAATATTTTAATAGATGAAACATTTTTTTTTTATAGTTTTAATGCTTGCATGCTTTGTATCTTGTAAAAAAGAAAACGATGAAATTTCTATAACTAGTATTAATGAATACTCGCCTTTGGTTGTTGGCAAATACATTACTTACAGTTTAGATTCTTTGGTTTATACCAACTTTGGCACACAAGAAGCACATCGTTTTTACGAAGTAAAATATTTAATTACCGATAGTATTTTAGATAATTTAGGCAGAAAAGCTTTTAGAGTATTAAGATATATTAGACCTACCTCAGCATATCCATTTTTGCCCGATGATACTTTTATGGCAATAAATACAGGTATTACTTTTGAATTTATAGAAAATAATTATAGATATATAAAACTAGTGCAACCAATTGAAGATGATTATTCTTGGAAGGGCAATTCCTTTATTGATGCTACTTCTAGCAACAATTTAAATTATTTAGAAAATTGGGATTATACTTATGAAAATGTTGCAAGAAAACCAATTTCACCATTAGATACTTTAAACTTTGGTAATAATACTATTTCTGTAAATCACATAGATTATAGTTTTGCATTACCAATAAACATAAGTACTACTTATGCAACTAAAGATTTTTCTAAAGAAGTATACTCTAAAGGAATTGGGATGGTTTACAGAAAATTTATTCATTTTGTATACCAAGGAAATATTACAACTAGTATTCGAACGTATGATGGCTATGGCATTACGCTAAAAATGATTGACCACAATTAGTTTACACAAATCCAACCTTACAAACTCAATCGTACATTGTAAAAATTATTTAATTAATTTTTATGAGTAAAAAATTTCTTACAGCCGAGTGGAACAATCTTATAATGGCAAATTATATTATTGACCCTACTATTTTATTGCCGTATTTACCCGCACATACCGAGCTTGATTTTTATAACGGGCAATGTTATATAAGCCTAATTGGTTTTATGTTTGAACAAACTAAAATGCTTGGGCTAAAAATACCTTTTCATATAAATTTTGAAGAAGTAAACTTACGTTTTTATGTAAAAGTAAAAGATGGAGAAATGTGGAAACGAGGTGCAGTTTTTATAAAAGAAATAGTACCAAAGCACGCAATAACTTTTGTAGCTAATACTCTATACAGAGAAAAATATGTAACGCTACCAATGAAGCATTTTTATAATATAGTTGGGGAGGAGTTACAACTTGGTTACTATTGGAAACATAAAGGAATTTGGAATAAGCTAGAAGCTACAACAAATTTGATTGCACAACCAATGGAGGCAGGGAGTAAAGAAGAATTTATAGCAGAACATTACTGGGGATATTCAAAATATAGCAATAGCACTACTTTTGAATACGGAGTAGAGCATCCAAGCTGGTTAGTACACAATGTAAAAAACTATACAATAGAGTGTGATTTTGAAAAATTATATGGCAAACA
>JAYUJS010000449.1:0-6736 GCA_043765095.1 Ferruginibacter sp. | reverse complement strand
GGAAATGGAATTAAACAAACCAATGTGAGTTGCCAATTTGCCCAAAACATATAACTCAAAATAGAAATGATAGATAACATATCTGCAATGATGGGAATTAGCCCATCACTAAAAATATCATTCACAGATTCTATGTCATTAATTGTTCTTGTTGTTAAAGTGCCAATGGGCGTTTTATCAAATTGAGATAAATTGAGATGTATAATTTTATTGTAGGTGCTGATTCGTAAATCCTTTACCACACTTTGCCCTAGCGATGCTGTAGTAAAAGTGAAAAAGAAACGGCAGGTAGTTTCTATGAGCAATAATGCAATTTGAATAATGGTAATTTCAATAATAAAACCACCTGCGCTATTTATAAAATTTCCAAATGCTTTATCGTTTATACCATGGTTAATGGTAAGCTGAATAAAAAATGGCCTTAACGGCGCAATAACGGCGAGAAAGATAGATAAGAAAATAGATAAATAAAATTTCTTTTTGTAGGGTTTTGCAAATGCAAATACTCTTTTGAGAACAGATATATTGAGTTTTTTTTTTGGAGCTAACATTGAGGCAAAGTTACGGGTTGGAGGGTAAAGAGTTGAGGTTTTGTCTTGTGTCTAACTTTTATCAATCTAGTGTCTACTTCTCCCATAAACCCTTTATATGGTTTACCAACTCCCTTGTACTGAAAGGTTTTTTTACAAATAAAGCCTCACCAAGTTCATAGCCTTTTTTAATATCGGAGTCTTTTGTTTTAGCACTAAATAAATGTCTTTGCTATTTTTTAAGTTTTTGGTGCTTTTTATATGCTTGCAAATATCACTTATCAATCTATCCTAAAAAACTAAAAAAGTATAATACAGCAAACATTATAAGTTAACTGTATTATCCTACACTAGTGGATTTATTATTCAAAAATTATTCTTCCGTAGTATCATATTTATTTTGCAATGCATAAATACCAAATGTAACCAAGCCACCAACAATAATGGGTGTAAGCACAAAGGCATAAATAATGGCAGGTATTAAATCTTCGGGCTTGGGGCTGCTAAACTTTGGTATAGCTTGTGTTACAATAAGTATATACCCTGCATATAAACCAATAGCAATCCATAATATTCCTGCTATTTTTTTTATTGTATTCATAAAAATATTTTAAAATTTATAATTAATCGTTTACGTTTCTATCTTTATTACTGATGTATAATGCACCTATTACAAAACAAACACCTGCAATAATAATTGGATACCACAATCCTTCTAAGTATGGTTTATCATAAGGTAAAGCTGTGCCTGTTTTTGCGGCCACCTCATTTACTTGCCCTGCTTTTGTAGATAAAAATAATGCAATTGTAGGTAACAATCCACCAAATATACCATTGCCAATATGATACGGCAAACTCATAGATGTGTATCTAATTCTTATCGGGAACATTTCTACCAAGAAAGCTGCAATTGGGCCATACACCATAGTTACAAATATTACTTGAATAAATACTAACCAAACCAAACTCCAAAAAGAACCATTATCTAAGTTTGCTACTTTATCTATTTTAGTATCTTTCTTTTCATCCGCTTCTGCAACATCGGCATGTATATTTACTTTTTTTGTTTCTACATATTTTGTACCATCAGCATATTCTTTATTGGTAATGGTTGTACGAATACTATCACCCACAATTTTTACATCAGCAGCAATAGAAGTTGTAACTTTTGTATTAGCTATAATTTCTGTTTTTGATTTTACACTTCCGCTATCATACATTTTTGAGTAAATTGTTCTATAGCTTAGTAATGCAATGAGCATACCAAAAAGCATAATCCATTTTCTCCCAATTTTATCTGACAGTGCACCAAACACAATAAAGAATGGGGTTCCCATGGCCAAGGCAATCATTAAAATATTACTTGCTTGTGTTATATCTACATTTAATGTATTTTGAATAAAATTGAGCGCATAAAACTGACCCGTGTACCAAACTACACCCTGCCCCATGGTAGCACCAAACAATGCAAGCAATACAAATTTAAAATTGAGTTTGTTTCCAAAACTTTCTTTTATTGGATTGGTAGATGTTTTGCCTTCGTCTTTTGCTTTTTGAAACAGCGGAGATTCTTTCATCTTCATTCTTATAACAATAGATATACCTACCATTACAATTGATATCCAAAATGGAACTCTCCAACCCCAATCTGCAAATGCCTCTTTGCTCATAGCGCCTTTGGTACTAACGATTACAAGCAATGATAAAAACAAACCTACTGTTGCCGTTGTTTGTATCCAACTTGTCCAAAAACCTCTTTTGTGCTCAGGCGAATGCTCTGCTACGTAAGTGGCAGCACCACCATACTCGCCACCCAAAGCTAGCCCTTGCAACAAGCGCAAAAGCAACACTAATATAGGTGCAAGAAATCCAATTTTTTCATACGATGGAATACAGCCAATTAAAAAAGTAGAAAGCCCCATTAAAACAAGCGTTACTAAAAATGTATATTTTCTACCAATCATATCGCCCAATCTTCCAAAAAATAATGCACCAAAAGGGCGTACTACAAACCCTGCTGCAAATGTAGCAAGCGTAGAAAGCAACGCTGCTGTAGGATTGCCTGTAGGAAAAAACTTTGTAGCAATAACCGTAGCCAAACTGCCGAATATATAAAAATCGTACCACTCTATAAGTGTACCTAAAGAAGACGCAGCAATCACGCTGGCTATCCCTTTTTCTGATTTTGTATTGTCCATAATTACTAGTTGTTGGTTTTTAAAAACTAAATATAGTTGAAAATGTAAAACGGATATTTGTTAGTTTATCAGTAGTGCCTGTTACTTTACCATCGTTTCCTTTTGTGCAATATTGGGCTTGTGTAAATTCTAATTCGTTTCTAAAACTTATTTTACTACTTATAAAATCTAATCATGGAGCATAAACCTTTTATACCTCTGCCGCCAACACCAATAGCTCTTCCGTATGCTGCTGTAGCCCCTTCGCTTGCTCTACTATTTGCACTGTACCCAACAAACAAACCGGGTGCAATTTTTCCTGTACCATAAATATCTACCCATGCAGCAGCAGTTTTTTCAGGTTTGTATGTTTCTATACCAGTTGTTATTTCTTTATAGCCCAAGTATCTACCTATCATTACCAAATGATTGGAGTTTTGTCCTAGCATTATTTGCTTTTTTATTGCAACTTTTTTTGTGGTTATTTTTGTAAATGCCATAACTGTTACCGCATTTGCAGTTTCATTGCTTGTAATAATATTGGGAGTTATACCATATTTTACATAAGGTTTTACAGAACTATATTCTACTTGGCCACCCACCAATAATTTATTTCCTTTATATTCTAGGTGCAAAATTCAATTGTGGCAAAGCCGCATTCAACGAAGCTGCATTTGTTACATCAGCAGGTTTACATTTGCTTCTGTAAACTCTCTTGGTTTATAAGTTGTAATTGACACAGACGTTTTCTTATCAAATTTGTATGTATATTTTGCTTACCCTGCCCATCCAAATGAAGCTATTGGAATGCCTTTATTAAACTCTATTACATCTGGGAAACATTCTCGTATAAACATGTGATACCAAGTTTGTCAAAATGTGAGCGCAGATTTTCCCAATCTAATTTTACATAACCATGCATAATTCTAAACAAGTCTATGTTTACACCTGCCTGCCCAAAAAATCTCTTTCAATTACAGCAGATGTTTTTGTTTTAAATGCATCGACCCCTGTAGCTCTTACACCTTGCCTTGTAAGTATTCCTAAAATATTTAATTGCGATTTTTTATTATAATCCTTACCGTCACTTTGTATATCTACATCTTTAGGATAAAGATTTAACTGACCTTCTCTTACAAAAACATTTTTGGCGGCTGTGGTAAAACATATCATTTCTTACAAAGCCATACAGCGTAGTACCAATAACAGGTGCAGGAGCAGCAGGTTTTTTTTCATGAGTAAAAATTGTTGTTGAATTAATTGCAAGCAAAACAACAATTACAATTGTTTTTTTTATTATGTGGTTTATATTTGGTTTTAAAAAATAAACCAATTTTAAAAATTATTTTCACAAAATTACAATGCAAACTATATCAATGCTAATGGTATATTTTTTATAAACTTTTCTTTTTAATTAACTCCCACATTATAATCATAAATTTATTGCCCAATTCGGTGCATGATGCAGCATGCACTTTATTAACGAATTTTTATCTCCTAAAAAATCGAGCAATTTTGCATGGGTAAGCACTTTATAGGTAGGATGGTAATCATTATTTTCGGGCATTTTTATACTTTACTTTTTTACCCAATTGATAACCGTTACATGGCTTATGCCAAGTATGCGTACTATTTCTCTATAAGTTACACCTTCAATTTATATTTGCAATACCTTAATTACATAATATAGGTTATTTGTTTGCCTTTTTTTAAAACAGTAAATGAGTAGTTGCAGTTTTTGCATCTATACCGCTGCCTACCTTTAATAACGCCACTTTAATCAACTCTTCACTTTGACATTTGGAAAATGCAATCTGTTTCATTTTCTAAAATTAATGCTACTGCTATACACAATTAGTAAAACTACACTAAATTAGCAAAATCTATATTTATTCCATTTCTACAGTTCCTAATTTTAGCAAATCAAAAAATGAAGAAAGTGATTTTATTTTTTTATAAATAAGTAAGAAATATTTCATCAATCGTTTGTTTGGAGGAAATTCTTTTGAATTTGTTAATTTGGTGGTTGTGGGATTTTTATTTATTTTCAGATTGATGTCATTTTACAATTGCGAACAAAATGCGTTCGCAATTGTATTTGCAGTGCGGACACAATTGTAATAAGCGCAATACTGCTTTTAAAGGGTTAAATTTTGAAAATATAAAAGCCAAATCATCGAAATTAAAGGTTGATATTATATTAATCAAACGAAGAAAAAAAAGTATATGATTAAAAAAGATATTGACAATCTACGTTTCAATAAAAGATGAAAAAAGATATATTGTTTAATGGAGTAATTCGACAAGCTTCTTATAAACTCGCTACTGAAGTTCAATTAAGGTACTTCTGCTTGTAAACAAAAAAAACTTAAAAAATATTATGAGTTACCCTTATCAAATAAATTCTTTAGAGCAATACCACGCAGACTATAAAAAAGCAGCCGAAGAACCCGAAGCGTTTTGGGGCAATGTTGCGGGAAATTTTTATTGGAGAAAAAAATGGAACAAAGTATTGGATTGGAATTTTACAGAACCAAAAATTGAATGGTTTGCAGGTGCAAAATTAAACATTACTGAGAATTGTATTGATAGACACTTGCCTGCAATGGCAGATAAACCTGCTATCATTTGGGAGCCTAACAATCCCGATGAACGCCCTAGAACCGTTACCTATGCTCGGTTACACAAACGTGTATGCCAAGTGGCACAAATGCTTAAAAACAATGGCGTAAAAAAAGGCGACCGTGTGTGCATATACATGGGTATGGTGCCCGAGCTTGCGTATGCAGTGCTTGGTTGTGCAAGAATTGGTGCTATACACTCCGTAATTTTTGGTGGCTTTAGCGCACAAAGTATTGCTGATAGATTAGATGATGCCAATGCTGAATTTATTATTACATGCGATGGAGCTTACCGTGGTGCAAAAGTTATTCCATTAAAAAATGTGATTGATGATGCATTGATTGGAAACAAAACAATAAAAAAAGTGATTGTTTATACCAGAACAAGAACAGCCGTAAGCATGATAAAAGGAAGAGATGTGTGGTGGGAAGATGAAATGGAATTTGCAGAAGGGCAAGTTGAAAAAAACGGCATAGTACATTTTGAAGCAGAAGAAATGGATGCAGAAGATCCACTTTTTATTTTATATACAAGTGGTAGTACAGGAAAACCAAAGGGCGTAGTGCATACTTGCGCAGGCTATATGATATGGACTACTTATACATTTGTAAATATGTTTAACTACTCCCCAACTGATATACATTTTTGTACAGCAGATATTGGTTGGATAACGGGGCACAGTTATATTCTGTATGGCCCATTGGCGGCAGGCGGCACTAGCGTTATGTTTGAAGGCATTCCTACTTTTCCTGATGCGGGGCGGCTTTGGGATATTATAGAAAAGCACCAAGTAAATATTTTATACACTGCACCCACAGCATTGAGAAGTTTAATGAGTTTTGGTAATGAACCATTGCTGGGTAAAAATTTATCTAGCTTAAAAAAATTGGGTACAGTAGGCGAACCAATAAATGAAGAAGCATGGCATTGGTATGATGATAATATTGGAAAAAATAAATGCCCTATTGTAGATACTTGGTGGCAAACAGAAACTGGAGGTTGCCTTATTACAAACATTGCAGGAATAACACCTGCAAAACCTGGTTGGGCTACATTGCCGATGCCTGGCGTGCAACCAATTATTGTAGATGAAAAAGGAGATGAGGTTACTGAAACAGATGAACATGGAATGATAAAAGGAAATCTTTGCATTAAAGCACCATGGCCTGGCATACTTCGCACAACGTATGGCGACCATGAAAGATGCCGAGTAAATTATTTTGCAACATACCCCAACTTATATTTTACAGGTGATGGTGCATTGAAAGATGCAGAAGGTAATTTTAGAATAACGGGACGGGTGGACGATGTATTAAATATTAGCGGTCACCGCATAGGAACTGCCGAAGTAGAGAACGCCATAAACATGCACACTGGTGTGGTGGAAAGTGCTGTGGTGGGCTATCC
>JAYUJS010000448.1:0-6747 GCA_043765095.1 Ferruginibacter sp. | reverse complement strand
TTAAAAGATGGTAATTTTTTAATAAGCAGTTTACAAAATGGGTTATTTCTGTTTAATAATGGGGTGCTTACAAAAAAAGCTACTATTATTGATGAACTTTTATTGAAAGGTCAGATATATGCGCTTGACCAAGTAAATGAAAACGAATTTGTGATTGGCACCACTTCCAACGGGTGTATTGTAATGAATAATGCTGGTGAAGTTGTTCAAAAAATAGGAATGCAAGAGGGTATAAAAAACAACAATGTTTTATCAGTTTTTTTAGATAAAGAAAAGAATATTTGGGCAGGTCTTGATAATGGAATTAGTTTTATAGCATTTAACGAAGCCATAAAATATATTAAACCTAGTGCTAATAATGAAGTATCTGGTTATAATGCAAGGGTTTTTAATAATGCCTTATACATTGGCACATCTGATGGGGCTTATATGGCACCGTTATCTACTAGTAGCGACCTTAGTTTTTCTAAAGGAAATTTTACACAAATAAAAAATAGTGGTGGTCAAGTGTGGAGGCTCGATGAAGTGAACCAGCAACTGCTAATGGGGCATCACAATGGAGCATATATTATTCAAAATAATATTGCCACACAATTATCAAACGGCAATGGTATTTGGTTATTTCAACCTACAAGTTCTATTTATCCTGCCAGTAATATATTAGCTGGTTCTTATGCTGGCTTATCTATGTATGATTTTGCCAACAATAAGTTTATAGAAAATTATGCGCTTAAAGGGCTGTTAGAATCACTTCGTTTTTTAACGATAGATAATAACAATGATATTTGGGCTTCGCATCCATACAGGGGCATATACAAAATTGCATTATCAAGCGATAACAAATCGTTTACTTCTGAATTGTTTACAGAAAAAAATGGACTACCATCAACTTTAAGAAATTATGTATTTAAAATAAAAAATAAAATTCTTTTTGCTACAGAGAAAGGCTTGTATGAATATGATGCCAACGAAAAAAAATTTATTCCTTCCCCTCTTTTGTTCAAAGTATTTGGTGCTATAGGCATACAGTACCTTAATGAGGATACTGAAGGTAATATTTGGTTTTGTATAGATAAGAAAATAGGCGTAGCAAGGTATGTGGATGCAGAAAAAAAATATGTACTTAATTATTTCCCTGAACTTACTGGTAAAATACTAGCGGGCTTTGAAAATGTATATGCATATAATAAAGAAAATATTTTCGTTGCATCTAACAATGGTATTATTCATATTAATTATGAAAAATATAAAGCGGCAAAATCAAAACTCAATGTATTATTAACCCAAGTAAATATCTTTGGTAAGCAAGATAGTTTAATATTTGGAGGTTTTTTTGAACAGAGTAATGATACTGCTTTTGTAAAAAATAATAATGCAAGCCAAGAGATTTCTATCAAAAACAATTCATTTCATTTTGAATTTTGTGCACCAGCTTTTGCCACACAAAATAATATTGAGTATAGTTATCAACTAAAAGGCTATGAAAACAAATGGAATGAATGGACTAGTAAAACAGAAAAAGATTATACCAACTTGCCAAATGGCAGCTATACTTTTAATGTAAAATCAAAAGACAATGCAGGCAATGAATCTGAAACAGTTAGTTATGCTTTTAAAATAAACCCAGCATGGTACAATACTATATTGGCTTACCTTTTATACTTTATCCTTTTTATTGCAGGAATATTTTATTACAGCAAATGGCAACGAAATAAATTTAAAAAACAACAAATAAAATTTGAAGAAGAACAAAAACAACTAAAATATATACACCAATTAGAGTTGCAAAAAAACGAAAAAGAAATTATTGAATTACAAAATGAAAAACTGATAAATGAAGTGATTTATAAAAATAAAGAACTAGCAGATGCTAGTATGCACTTGGTGGAGCGTGGCGATGCTCTCGTAAAAGTGAAAGATGAATTACAACAATTATATAAAAAAACAGGTGGCAATCATGATGTAAAAAAAGCTATACAATTGGTAAGTGATATTGAAAAAAACAATTCCAATTGGGAACAGTTTTCAACACACTTTGATGAAGTGAATAATGGTTTTTTAAATAAATTAAAATTAAAATTCCCTAGCTTAACGAATACCGATTTAAAAGTATGTGCTTATCTGCAATTAAAATTATCTACAAAAGAAATAGCACAGTTAATGAATATATCGGTAAGAGGTGTAGAGATAAGCAGATACAGACTACGCAAAAAATTACAACTTACTACTGAGCAATCACTAAATAATTTTTTAAATGAAGTGATAAAAGATTAAGATTTTAATTTTCGATTGCCATATTTAATACTTTTTTTAATTAAAGATAATCAACCAGTCGACAAACCATCCAACTCTATCACTTCACAGTCTTTCATTACATCTCCATCTATTGCAAACCTAATAAGTGTTCGTATTTTATGCCAGCCATGCTTGCCCGCAGCACCAGCGTTCATGTGTAAACATTGTAACCTATCGTCGTACATTATTTTTAAAATATGAGAATGCCCACTTATAAAAAGTTTACTTTTATTTACCATAATATCATCTTTTACTCCTTTTGAATATCTGCCAGGGTAGCCCCCAATATGCTGCATAAAAACATTTACTTTTTCTACTGTAAAAAATAATTTTTCTGGATATACTTCTCTAATGCTTGCATCATCAATATTGCCATACACACCTCTAAAAATAATTTTTTTATTAAGCTTTTTACTAAAATATTTTTCTTGCCAAACGCAAATATCATCCTCAAATTCATTTTTTAGTTTATTTCTTACTTCATCTTCTAAGTTTTCTTCCACTTTTGGGAAAATAGAGGGGGCTGCTCCAAAATCACCCGCATGCCAAACTTCATCACAATTTTTAAAATGCTCAAAAACTGCTTCATCTAAATATCCATGCGTATCTGATATTAATCCTATTCTTGTCAAAACTATTTCGATTTATAAATGTAAATTTGTAACTGATAAAGTTAATATGTTTTAAAACAATTTTACACTTTTACAATAATTAAAGTTTATGAAATAAATTTTTTAACATAGCTATATAGAAGATTTGGTTTTATGAACTTCGTTCATATTAAAGTTTTAGGATAACAAATATTGAATTTTAGAATTTATAATAAAATCTGTTAATAATTTTATACAAATCATATAAAGAAAAATCTTTTCTTACGCAGAGAATAAAATAAATAAAGTTTTCTCAAAGAGATTTGAATTAATAAGTAAACCAATAAACAAGAAATTAAATCTTGATATAAAAGAAATCATAAATCGCTCATGCCTCACTATCAAAAACTCGGCAGCATTCCCCACAAGCGTCACACACAGTTTCGTAAGCCAGATGGCTCTCTATATTCTGAGCAATTATTTTCTACCGAAGGTTTTTCTAATGACTACAGTTTGTTGTACCATACTTACGCCCCTACACTAATTGTAAGCTGTGATGAGCCAATAAATGTAGTACCAAAAATAGCAGAGGAGCACATGCTAAAACATAGAAGCCTAGAAGGTTTCAATATAAAACCTGTAGCAGATTTTTTAGAAAGTAGAAAAGCTGTATTGGTAAATGATGATTGCCATATTGTGTTGGCAGCGCCACAAAAAAGCATGACTGATTATTTTTACAAAAATGCAGATAGCGATGAAGTACTTTTTATACATGAAGGAAGTGGGGTTTTAAATACTTGCTATGGCGAATTAAAATTTAGTTACGGAGATTATATTGTAGTACCACGTGGTTGCATTTATCAAATTAGTTTTGATACTGAAATAAATCGTTTATTTATTGTAGAATCACATTCACCTATTCGTTATCCAAAAAAATATTTGAGCAAGTACGGGCAATTAATGGAGCATTCGCCTTATTGCGAAAGAGATATTCGAACACCAGAAAATTTACAAACGCATGATGAAAAAGGGAACTTCATCATCAAAACTAAAAAGAAGGGAATGCTGTATGGCATTCATTATGGTACCCATCCATTTGATGTAATTGGATGGGATGGCTATTGCTATCCATATATTTTTTCAATTCATGATTTTGAACCAATTACTGGTCGTGTGCATCAGCCGCCACCAGTACATCAAACTTTTGAAACAAATGCATTTGTAATTTGTTCATTCGTGCCTCGCTTGTTTGATTATCATCCGCTCTCTATACCTGCACCATACAACCATAGCAATATTGATAGCGATGAATTGTTGTATTATGTAGATGGTGATTTTATGAGTCGCAAACATGTTACAAGGGGTATGATAACGCTGCACCCAGCGGGTATACCACATGGGCCTCACCCTGGGCTTGCAGAAAAAAGTATAGGCGCAAAAGAAACAAAAGAACTAGCCGTAATGGTAGATACATTTAGACCATTAAAACTTACTGTAGATGCTATTGAAATAGAAAATGATGGATATGTAATGAGTTGGGGAGAGTGAGGTGATAGCAGTTAGGAGTATATATTTGCCAGAGGTACTTCATTAACCTTTTAATTCATCATTAATATTTCATCATTTATATTTTATAATTCATATTCATAATTCATAATCCTCCCATGGCAAAAGGCTCATACCTACAAAAACACAGAGAAAAAATAAGTGGCACAGCCGAAGAAGATACGATTGTAAAATTGCCTTATGTACAAGCAAGCGAGGAAATTAGAAAAACTTTTGAAGAAGGGAAAGTTATACTAATAGATAAGCCATTGCATTGGACATCTTTTGATGTAGTACGTAAAATAAGGAACTCACTAAAAATAAAAAAAGTAGGCCATGCTGGTACGCTAGACCCTTTGGCTACTGGGCTTTTAATATTATGCACTGGTAAGTTTACCAAAAAGATAAATGAGTACATGGCACAAGAAAAAGAGTACACAGGTACATTTACTCTAGGTGCTATTACCGCTACCTACGATGCTGAAAGTGCCCCTGAAAACTTTAAAAAATACAATCATATTTCTGCAGAAGAAATAACTAATGCCAGCAAAAAATTTATTGGAGAAATACAACAATACCCACCAATATATTCTGCTATAAAAAAAGATGGCGTAGCATTATATGAACTTGCAAGAAGAGGAGTAGAAGTAGAATTAAAAGCGAGATTAATAACGATTACTGAATTTGAAATAACAAAAATAGAAGGAGCAATAATTTATTTTAGAGTGCTATGCGGCACGGGTACTTACATACGTAGCCTTGCGCATGATATGGGTGTAGCCTTGGGTTGTGGTGCATACCTTAGCGCATTACGAAGAACAAAAATTGGAGAATTTTCTTCGAAAGAATCTTCAAGCATAGAGGGGTTTTTGATGGAATTACAAAAAAAGAAGTATAAGTTTATTTAAATTTAATGAAATATTTTAGGTGCTGTGTTTTCATAATCTTTATCATATCCTATAAAAAAACGAATGTATAATACCCTGCTCAAGCGCATGAGCCATGGTTGTAGTAAAACTAAAAATACAGCGTTTAACCCTAGCCACCAATAGATTCTTTTATCTTCTAGCCCAAAACCAATAAGTACAAACCAAGCTACAAATGTAGCAACAGATATAGCTATTGTAAGTGCATAGCTTACATAACTTGTGCCTACCCAAAAACCAGTTTCCATGTCAAATTTTTGTTTGCATACTTCACACTTTTCAGGCATTGAAAGCATTTTTTTTAAAGAAAGCGAGCTGTAGGCACTTTTGTTTACAAACATATCTCCACGCCTGCACCTAGGGCATTTATTAAAAAAAATACTCCACAATACATTTGGTGTGGGTTTATCGTTTGTCATAATATTAATCTTTAAAACTAAGCTTAAAATAAAGCATAATAAATATCATTGATAATACAATTGCGTTTGTAATTATTAACGGTGCATCAGCTTTTAGTATGCCATATACTAACCACAGTGCTACACCTAAGGCTAAGAAAAATAACGTCCATAGGCTTAAATCTTTTGCGGATTTAGTTTTGTATATTTTTATTACCTGTGGTAAAAAAGTGACAGATGAAATTGTACCTGCAACAGCTCCAAAAATGGTATCTAAATTCATAAATTAAATTGTGGTGGTTTTTTTTCTTTCTCCAATTTGTTGCCTCCACATGGCGTAGTACAATCCTTTTTCTTCTAATAAAGATTGGTGTGTACCCGTTTCTACCACCTCACCTTTTTCAAGTACATAAATTTTATCTGCATGCATAATGGTGCTAAGCCTGTGCGCTATTAAAATAGTTATTTGTTCTTTCAATGCAGATATTTCTCTAATTGTATCCGTTATTTCCTCTTCAGTAAGTGAGTCCAATGCAGAGGTAGCCTCATCAAAAATGAGCAATTTTGGTTTGCGAATAAGTGCACGTGCTATAGATATTCTTTGCTTTTCACCACCGCTCAGTTTTAAGCCACCTTCACCCAGCAGGGTATCTAAGCCTTTTTCTGCTTTTGCTAATAAATTGGTGGCACTTGCTTTTGTAAGTACTTCATGTAGCTCAGTATCTGTTGCAGTTGGGTTTACAAACAATAAATTTTCTTTTATGCTACCGCTAAATAAATTGGTGTCTTGTGTTACGAAACCAACTTGGCTGCGCAAATCTTCAAGGCTAATATCTTTTTCTTCTATTCCGTTATATAAAATTTTCCCATCTTGTGCTCTGTACAACCCTACAAGCAATTTCATAAGTGTAGATTTTCCGCTGCCGCTCGGGCCTACAAAAGCAATAGTTTCCCCAACATTTGCAGAAAAACTAATATCATCTATTGCTTTCA
>JAYUJS010000447.1:0-6764 GCA_043765095.1 Ferruginibacter sp. | reverse complement strand
TTTTTAAAACTTTCAACTTCTAACCTTTAACATTTAAAACACGTTCAACCTTTTAAACCAATTTAAACCTTATTTTTATTTTGTTAAAATTGAGCATATCTAATTTGTAAATATTACTTTTGGCATTATTTAAAAAAAATGTTTATGAGTATTGGTTTATTAATTTTTATTTTAGCCACTTTAGGTTGGCATATTGGTATGTATGGTATGTTTAAAAAAGCTGGTATTGAAGCATGGAAAGCTTTAATACCTTTTTACAATACCTGGTGCATGGTGCAAAAAATGGAGTTGAAAAATTATTGGTTTTTCCTTCAGCTTATACCTATAGCGGGACAATTTATAACAATTTGGATTACTATAAAATTTGTAGAGCATTTTGGTAGGTTTGGTGTGGGTCATCATGCAGCTACTACATTTTTACCTTTTTTATATTTCCCTTACCTTGGTTTTAGCAAAAGCGAAAGATATGCTGGTAAAAAAGTAGTAGATAATTATAAAAAATCTGCCACTAGAGAATGGATAGATGCAGCTGCTTTTGCGGTGGTAGCCGCTACTATTATTAGAACATTTGTTTTTGAAGCATACACCATTCCTACACCATCTATGGAAAAAACATTGTTGGTAAATGATTTTTTGTTTGTTAGTAAATTTAGCTACGGTGCAAGAATACCTAATACACCAATAGCAATGCCTTTTGTACACCATACTATGCCTTTAGTGCCTGTAAAATCTTACTCAGAGGCAATTCATATTCCATACACTCGTTGGTTTGCAAAAGATGTTCAAAGAAATGATGTGGTGGTTTTTAATTTTCCTGTAAATGATACTTTAATAAATGATAAAGAGCAGCAATTTGGTAGCCAAACAACGTATTACCAAGCTGTAAGGGAAATTGGAAGAGAGCAAACATGGGCTAGATTTGGAGAAGATATTATTACAAGACCTGTAGATAAAAGAGAAAATTTTATTAAAAGATGTGTGGGTGTAGGTGGGGATGAAATTTTTGTAAAAGATGGTAAAGTTTTAGTAAATGGTTTAGCACAACCATCATTTCCACAATCAGAAAGATATTATAATATGGAAGTGCCTGTTAATACAATTTTGGAAAAAGAAAATTTAGCAGAGATGGGTATTAATGTAAGAACTGAGCAAAGAGACCTTGAACAAATAGACCCATCTAATTGGAAAATAAATATTACAAATGAAGAAATTGGAAATTTGAAATTACCAAAAGGTTACAGTTATAAAATTTTAAGCTTACCTGTTGATAAAGGACTTTTTCCATACTATGGTTCTGATACAATCCACAATTGGTCAGCAGATAATTACGGACCAATGCTTATACCAAAGCGTGGAAGTACGATACAACTTATACCAGATAATTTAATACGCTATCAACGTTGTATAGAAGTATATGAAGGCAATAAAGTAGAAAATGTAAATGGTAAAATTACTATTAATGGTATAGTCGCTACGAGCTATACTTTTAAAATGAATTACTATTGGATGATGGGAGATAATAGACACAATTCTTTAGACAGCCGCTATTGGGGCTTTGTGCCAGAAGACCATGTGGTAGGCAAGGCATCCCTTATTTGGTTTAGCTGGGAAGGTGGCCCACGTTGGAAAAGATTATTTAATGGTATTAAGTAATTTTAAAAAATAATCTTAACTTTATTTACAAATCCTCTCTACATAAAAAAAGTAGAGAGGATTTTTTATCTAAAATATATTTAGTTAAAGGATTTGATACTACTTAAAATATTAATATGACACAACAATATAATTTTGATTTTGAAGAATACGAAGACATAAGTAAATTAAATGAAGAGGATGCCGCATTATTATTGGAAGCAAGAAAAATTACTCAAAAAGCCTATGCACCTTACAGTAATTTTTTGGTAGGCGCTGCGGCTATTTTTGCAAATGGCGAAAAAGTATTTGGTACTAATCAAGAAAACGCATCCTACCCAGTAGGTATATGTGCAGAGCGTGTGTTGCTTGCAAGTGCAAGTATGATACAAACAGACGAACCTATTTTAACAATGGCTATTAGTTACAATAATCTTTCAAGAAATGGAGGCAGCGATAGACCTATAAGCCCTTGTGGCATGTGTAGGCAAAGCCTTGCAGAATATGAGTTGCGTACCAATCACCCAATGCGTTTGGTAATGTCTGGTATGGAAGGTAAAGTAATAGTTGTGCAAAGTGCATCTCAATTACTGCCTTTTTCGTTTAGTAGTGATAGTATGAAGTAATGAATTGTCAAAGATTAATTATTGGCGGGTGAAGTTACCCGCCAAAATATAAATTTATAATAAATGGTGAGATACACATCATTAGATTAATTCAACTTCCCTGTCAAAAAACTCTCTATCATGCTGCAAGGCACCATAAACGGTTTTTCAATTATATCAATATTTAAATTGTTGCCATCAATTGTGTAAGTCCCTACTACTGTATTTCCAAAAACAGTTATATCAAATCTCCCCTCTTTTTCATCTCCCGTAAAGGTACCCGATTGCGACTCCACGGTTTGTTTTGCTTTTTCTAAAATTTCTGCTACAGGCTTTGTAAAAGCTATTGTAAAATTACATGCTGACATATTAAATTGTTTTATGTTTTTTAAAATGCAAAGAAAAGTTATTGTGTTTAATAAATTTGTTAAAAAGAGTTGTAAAACTTCGTAAATATATTTTAGTTTTAACTAAACTATAAAAATTGGTAACCTTTTAAACAATAATGCATAACCATCAAAAATGTATACCAATCAATAAACAAATAATACACATTACTGTAAGTATAATAATTAATGGCATAATAAATTTAAACCATGCTTTTATGCTAACGTTTACAATGGCAAGCGATGGTAATATTAAACCTGTTGGAGTAAGAAAACCCATTATGCCCATTCCAAATAAATAGGCATTTACAATTTCTCTGCCTGGTACAGCTACCATTATAGCCAGCGAACCCATAATAGGCATTGTAAGTACCGCCATGCCAGAAGAGGATGATATAAAAAATGTAAAACCAATAAATAAAAACATCATAACTATAATAAAAAGAGAAGCTGGCATACCGCTTATAGCTTGAGAAGCAAAGTATACGATTGAATCGCTTATTTTGCCTTCGTTTAAAATAATGGTTACACCTCTAGCTACGCCTACAATCAAAGCCACACTAAGCAAGCCTTCTGCCCCTTTTATAAATTGGGTTATAAAAACCGTCTCTTTCATGCGTATTATGATGGCAATTAAAATAGAGGCAATTAAAAAAATTGTGGTCATCTCTAATAGCCACCAATCTAGCCACACTACACCAGCTATCATAGAAAGAAATGTGGTTAAAAATAAAAGCAATAATAAAATAGTTTGTGTATTGAGAGGTGTAGGTTTTATAAAATTTAATTGAATATTTTTTTGTGGTAAAATCCCATCTACTTTATATACCAAAGAAAAGGTAGGGTCTTTTTTTACTCTTTGTGCATAACGAATAATATACCAAATAAATATAACGGTAGTAAGTGTAAACATTACTAATCTTTCAGCCATACCATCTACCCAGTTTATACCAGCAGCATTAGAAGCGGTGATAACCGAAAACGGATTGCTAAACGAAGCCAATGTACCTAATTGTGTGCCTCCAAAAATTACCGCTAATGGAACTATTAAATCGTAACCCACAGCTAAAAATATGGGTACTAATACAGCATAAAAAACCAAGGCTTCTTCTGCCATACCATAGGAGCCCCCAGCAAAAGAAAATAAGAATGTGAGCATAACAATTAGCCAAGTTTCTTTTCCATCCATACGGTATGAAAGTGCTTTTAGGCCACGCTCCATAGCACCCGTTTCGTTAAACACTTGCATAAATGCACCAATAAATAAAATAAAAAATACTATATCTACAGAGTCGTAAATGCCTTTTATAGGAGCTTGTATTATTTGCAAAAAGCTTTGTTTATTACTCTCTACTTTATGGTAAGTATTCGGTATTGCAACTGGTTTTTTTATATCTTTAATTTCAAACTTAGCAAGTAAAATTTTAATTTTTAAACTATCAAGAGTTGTTTGTGTAAATGGTAGTTGAATGCTGGTATCCATTTTATTTAAAGTAAAACTTTTACCCACTTCGCAGGTTAGCGTATCGTACTTACCTGCTGGTATAAGCCATGTGCACAATGCTGCAAACACTATTACAAACATTAAAATAGTAATGGGCGATGGTAGTTTTATTTTTTGCATTTATATATTTTACGGTATAAAAATATATAATAAAAAATAAGTTGTGTAATTTTAATTATATGAAAACTGCTTCCTTAAAAGAAATAAAAACCGAGCTAGAGAATACTCCACATACAAAGCTGCTAGAGCTTTGCTTACAGCTTACTAAATTTAAAAAAGAAAATAAAGAATTACTTACCTATTTATTGTTTGAGGAAGGAGATGAGCAATCGTATGAAGCCAGCGTAAAAGAAGTATTGAATGAATTATTTGAAACCGTAAATAAAACACAATTATATTTTGCAAAAAAAACAATTAGAAAAATAGTTCGAATAGCAAATCGATACATAAAATATAGTAGCAGTAAAACTACAGAACCTAATATATTAATTCATGTTTGCGAAAAAATAATTGATTTAAACCTTGACCTAAAACGCAACACAGCATTGCATAATATTTATTTATCGCAACTTAAAAAAATTCGAAAATTAGTTTCAAGCATGCATGAAGATGAGCAATATGATTATTTAAAAATGTTGGAGATACTGGAGTGATTTTTTATTTTATTCCATTCTCATTAACTATTAGTTGTACGCATTCCTTAAAGTTATTTAGCATCAATTTTTGGGGCTTGGTAGTAATTTACTTTTTAAAAACACCTCCCTTAAAATTATTTCTAAAGTTCAAATACTCTGGTATAGACACAGCTTGTACATAGCCCTGTGTAGGATTATTAAAAACATATTCTTGGTGATAATCTTCGGCAGCATAAAATTTTGTATATGGTATAACTTGTGTAACTATTTTATTTTTATACTTTTTTGCATCCGTTATTTTTTTTATTTCTGTTTGTAATATAGCTTTTTCTGCTTCGTTTCTATAAAAAGCTACAGAGCGGTATTCATCTCCTACATCATTACCTTGTCTGTTTAGTTGGGTAGGATCCATACTTGCAAAAAAAGCTGCTACCAATGTTGAGTAAGATATTTTTGTAGGGTCATAGTAAACATTTACCACTTCAGCATGCCCAGTTGTTTTGCTAGATACTTCTTCATAAGTGGGGTTTACTTTTGTACCACCAGCGTAGCCAGATACGGCATCTCTTACACCTTCTAAGCTTTGAAAAATTATTTCTGCATGCCAAAAACAACCTTCTCCAAATGTAGCAATCGCCTCTCCTTTTATAGGTTTAGAAGTTGTAGAAGTTGGAATTTTAAGTTTATTATTTTGTGATTGTGCGCAGGATATAAAAAGTGTAATTGCAAAAAAGGTGCTTAAAAAAAGTTTCATTATATCAATTTTATTTATAAACGTGTATGTACCTAAAAAAGTTTTTTCAATTTTGTTAAAAAGATATTCAACCTATTACCATGTGCATAAAATATAACTGTAAATTAGCACTTCAATAAAACATTACAAAACATTGAAACAAATAAAATCTTTAGAAGGCATAAATAATTTCTTTTTTATAGGGGTGGCAGGTGTAGGTATGAGTGCGCTAGCACAATACCTTGTAGGAACAGGTAATCAGGTAAGCGGTAGCGATAGGTATTTTACAAAAGATACTATTAATGAAACAAAAACAAAGTTAGAAGCAGAGGGGATAGTATGTTTTGAGCAAGGTGCAGATGGTGTAAATGATACTGTTCAATTGGTAATTGTATCTACCGCCATTGAAGATACGGTACCAGAAGTGCTTGCAGCAAAGCAATTAGGCATAACTATTATAATGCGAAGTGATTTATTGGCACTAATAGCAGAAACAAAAAAAACCGTTGCGGTAGGTGGTACATCTGGCAAAAGTACTACAGGTGGTATGCTTTTTCAAATATTACAAACAGCTGGGCTATACCCAGGGATTATTAGTGGTGCAGGGCTTGTAAGTATTATTAAAGAAGGAAAGATTGGCAATGCAAAAGTAGGCAAAGGCGATTGGCTCGTTATAGAAGCAGATGAAAGTGATGGTTCTATAATAAAATACCATCCTGAAATTGGATTGCTACTAAACATAGATAAAGACCACCAAGAAATTAATGAACTACTTAATATTTTCACAACTTTTAGAAAAAATACAAAAGGAAATTTTGTTGTAAATCGTTCTAATGTTTTGTCAACCACATTGTCTAATAATATTAATAACGATTTTTCATCTGATAATAATGAAGCAGGTTTTGTAGCGAGTAATCTTTCTCAAAATGGTATGAATATTAGCTTTACAATAAATGATATCCCATTTAATTTAAAAACAATTGGTAATCATAATATGGAAAATGCCCTTGCTGCTACAGCAGTTGCAAGTATTATTGGTGTATCATTACAAGATTGTGCAAAAGGCTTAGCAACGTATGAAGGCATTTACAGAAGGCATCAACTACTTGGCGAAAAAAATGGCATAAAAGTAATTGATGATTATGCACACAACCCTGCAAAATGTGCGGCTTCTATAATGGCTTGCCAACCAATTGCAAAAAAAGTAATAGCATGGTTTCAACCACACGGGTATGGCCCTACACGATTTTTACGAAATGATTTTGTAAA
>JAYUJS010000446.1:0-6780 GCA_043765095.1 Ferruginibacter sp. | reverse complement strand
GGGAACTTTAAAATAAATAAATGTGAGTATTGTAGCAATACCCATTATTACTCTTGTAATAAAATTAGTAACAGATATACCAAACATTCGTACTGTAGAAAAAATTAAAAAACCAATTGCCATTGGTTCTAAATACTTAAATAAATTTTGTGAATAGTTTCTAGATGGAAATAATGTAATTAAAAAAGAGAGTGTACTCATAATAATACAAGCAGGTAAAATCCAAATAATTAATGTAATTACTGCTAATAAAACACCGCCTCTTTTATAACCAATAAGTGTAATTATTTGCGTACTCCCAGGTCCAGGTAATAATTGACAAAATGAATTAAAATCTATCAACTCATCTTCAGTAATATAATTGTGCTTTTGTACAAAAATTTTAAGCATCATACCAAGGTGTCCTTGAGGGCCACCAAAAGCAGTGAGGCTGTAAATAAATACTGTCTTTAAAAATTGTATATGCCTAAGAAATTTCAAAAATATTATTAGTTAAAAAAATAAAAAAAATAAAACCAAAGAAACAAAAATGCCACCTATCAAAAAGGCGGCTTCGGATTTAGTTAAATAAAATCTAACATCTATTTCTTCAATCCAATCTCTCTCAATCTTTCGTCTAAATATTCTCCAGCGGTAGCATCTTTATAAGCAATAGGATGCGCTTCATCAACACAACTATTCAAACATTTTAAACTCATACTACTGCGTGGGTGTAAGAAGAAGGGAATAGAAAAACGGCTAGTATGCCACAATTCTCTTTTTGGGTTTACAACCCTATGTGTGGTACTAATTAATTTATTATTGGTAAATCTTTGAAGCATATCTCCCACATTCACCACAATCTGCTCAGAAAGGCTAGTAACAGCTACCCACTCTCCTTGCTTGCTTAATATCTCTAAACCATCAGCAGAGGCTCCTACAAGCAGTGTAATGAGGTTTATATCCTCATGCTGTTCTGCACGAATAGCACTTGCAGGCTCCTGTGTAATAGGCGGATAATGAATAGCACGTAAGATACTGTTGCCATTATGCACATATCTATCAAAATAATGCTCATCTAAACCAAGGTATAATGCTATAGCTTGCAATAATGCTGTACCAGATTTTTCAAATTCTCTATACGCATCATCAAACGTTTTATTAAAATCAGCAACCTCAATCACTTTTACGTTGTTAGGGTATTCTTCTTCCTTGTAATTATCTCTAGGTACTTGTCCGTATTGAAAAAATTCTTTTAAATCTGGTGCATCACTTCCTTTTGCATGCTCTTTACCAAAACTTGTGTATCCTCGTTGCCCAGCTAAATAAGCAATTTCGTAAGCCTTTTTCTTTTCTAATGGTAATGAAAAAAACTCTTGCACGTACTGATATAAATCTTCAATTAAATTATCCGGCACACCGTGATTTTTAACCGCTACAAAACCTACTTCTTCATAAGCCTTACCAAGGTTTTGTACAAAATCATTTTTACGAGTGGTGTCACCACTTAAAAAATCTGCTAAATCTACTGATGGGATAGACATGTTTAATGAATAATTTTATAATGAAAATTAATAATTTATTATAACATAAAGGTAATTGTATTTAATAATGAATACGTAAGATTTAATATTTTTTTTAACTCAACGGCCTATTACAAAAATGTATTTTTTTATAGAAACTAATAAATTATAAATTTAAAGCTGCACTAATCTCCAGCATTCTATCCATTGGTTTTTTAGCTGCCATGCGTAAAGCTTCATCTATAGTTACTTCTGGCAATTCATACTTCATACACAAGTACAATTTATCTAAAGTATTTAATTTCATGTATGGACAATCGTTGCATGCGCAAGTATTGGAAGGAGGTGCAGGTATAAATGTTTTTGTGGGGTTATCTTTTTGCATTTGGTGTAGTATACCAGCTTCTGTAACTACTATAAATTCTTGCGCACTGCTTTTAGTAGCATATTTTAAAATACCACTTGTACTGCCAATATAATCTGCTAAACGCAACACTGGTGCTTCACATTCAGGATGTGCTAGCACTTTTGCATTAGGGTGACGAACTTTTAGTTTAGAAATTTTTTCAAAACTAAACATTTCATGCACCATACATGCGCCATTCCACAAAACCATATTTCTACCAGTTTGTTTATTAATCCAAGCACCTAAATTTTTATCAGGTGCAAAAATTATCTTTTGGTTAGCTGGTAAGCTTTCTACAACAGCTTGTGCATTGCTACTAGTGCAAATAATATCACTTAGTGCTTTTATGCCTGCACTACAGTTTATGTATGTTATTACAATGTGGTCAGGGTGTTTTTCTTTAAATATTTTAAATAATAATGGAGGTGCGCTATCACTAAGGCTGCAACCTGCATTAAGGTCAGGCAGTAATACTTTTTTTTGTGGGTTTAATATTTTTGCGGTTTCTGCCATAAAGTGTACCCCAGCAAAAACAATCATTTCTGCATTGGTACTTTGAGCCTTTTGCGCAAGTGCTAAACTATCCCCAATAAAATCAGCAATATCCTGTATATCGGGTTCTTGATAATAGTGTGCTAGTATAATAGCGTTCTTTTCTTTTTTCAGTTTTTCTATTTCTACAAATAAATCTAAGGTGGGGTCAACCTCCAAATCAAGAAAGCCTTTTTTTGAAATTATTTTTTCAAAATCAATTGTGTGTATATCTACCATAATATGTATTAATACTTATTATTTATATAATCTTTTATTATTATTAGGGCTGTTAATATGTGTAAAAAACAAATTATAAAACTCTAGGAAAAACCAAAATGTGTTTTTATCCACCATTATCCACACAAAACTAACATTATTTAAAATACATTATGCTTTACCACTACTATTTTAAAACTATTATAACTAATTATTACCCACATTAGTTAATAAAACTAATGGTGGAAAATAAAAAGAGTATAAATTTTAAAAAAGATGTGAACGAAATGATTGTAAAATGAAAGTAAAAATAGAAAATTACCAAATAGATTAAAAAAGAGTTTATTTGTACACTCAATATTCCATAAAAAAAGGTAAGAAAATTGTTGTTATCCACTAAAAAAGTTGTTTATCCACTTTCATTGTTAATAACCATCTTTATTATAAAAAATAGCTTACATAAGTAAGAAAATAATTTTTTTAAACTCCTTTTTTTTTAATCTATTTTAATAAATAGAGAAATAGATGATAATATTAGTTAAATTATGAAAAATCTGTTTTATCCACAATTTGTTAATACTTATTAATTATCCTATTTTTGCCGCCTAAAATTAACTTAAGAAAAATGCAGATTATTCAAGGTATTAAAGACAAAGGTGGTGTTATTATGGCAATTATAATTGCAATAGCACTTATTAGTTTTATTTTAATGGATTCTAAAACTAGCGATAGTAGACCAACTACAAACACAATTGGTAAAGTAAATGGTACTGCTTTAGAATCAAGAGATTTTGAAAAGAGAATTAAAATAGAAGAAAATAAACAAGCACAACAAAGTGGTCAGCAGCCTACAGGTGCAGATGCTATGAGAATACGTGAGCAAGTATGGAACCAAATAGTAGCAGAAAATGTATTTTACAAAGAGGCAGACAAGTTAGGTATTGCTCTTACATCAAAAGAATTATCATCCATATTAATGAGTGATGACCAAGCAAACCCTTTTAAGCAAGAAAGAAGTTTATTAAATGAACAAGGGCAGCTAGATATAACTAAAGTTACCGAAGCAATAAATAATATAAAAAAGTTTAAAGGTGACCAAAGAGACCAAGTAGATGCTACAATAATAGAACCATTAAAATTAAGCACTGCAGCTAATAAATATAGCGGTCTTATAAGTGCGGCAGGTTATTACCCAACCTGGATGAAAGATAAAGATGTAGCAGATGAGAAAAATTTTGCAACTATATCTTATGTAACCGTTCCTTTTAACGAAATAACTGATAGTACTGTAAAAGTAACTGATGAAGATATTAATGGATATGTAGCAAAACACAAAGACCAATTTAAACAAGAAGCTGGAAGAACTATTTCTTATGTTACGTTTAGCCAAAACCCATCAGCAATTGATAGTTCAAACACTAAAAAAGGCATAGAAAATTTAATGGCTGGTTTAACTACAGATACAAGTGCAAAAAATTATATAGCTAAGAATGCATCAGTTGTAGAATTTGTAGACGATTATTTACCATTATCAAAAATACAATCTAGCGTAAAAGATAGTATGGTAAAATATGCTTCAGGCACAGTAAGTGGCCCTTATGTAGATGGTGGTAACTATAGTATTGCAAAAGTGCTTGGTACAAAGCAATTACCAGATAGTGTAAAAGCTCGTCATATATTAATAGCATTAAAAGATAGAGAAACTGGAAAAGATTTAATGACAGACTCTGCTGGAAAGAAATTGGCAGATAGTATTTTTGCTGCAGTAAATAGTGGAGCAAACTTTGGAGCATTGGCAATACAGTATTCTGCTGATCCAGGTAGTAAAGTAAAAGGTGGAGACTTGGGTACGTTTGCATTTGGACAAATGGTAGCAGAATTTAATGAGTTTTGTTTTAATGGTACATTAGGAGCAAGAAAAGTAGTAAAAACACAATTTGGGTATCATATAATAGAAATACAAAACCAAATAAACTTTAAGCCGGCCTATAAAATTGCAATTTTAGCAAAATCTATTGTACCGAGCGATGAAACGATTAACACTGCAAGTTTAGCAGCTACAAAAGCATCTGCTAATAAAACGATAAAAGAATTTAAAGAATATGCTACTAAAAATGGTTTGAGTATTGTTGAAAACCCTACATCATTAAAAGAAAATGACTACGCAGTAGGAGCCATGCAAGATGCAAGGGTATTAGTAAAATGGGCATTTGGTGTAAACCAAGGTGCTATAAGCGACCCAATACCAGTTGGAAAAAACTTTGTAGTAGCTACAGTAAATAAAATATACACAGAAGGTGTACAAGATGCTGTAACTGCAAGAGTAGGTGCAGAAGCGGCGGTAAGAAACAAAAAGAAAGCAGAAATAATTGTAGCAAAAATGGGTGTAACTTTAGAAACAGCTGCAGCGGCTTACAACAAGCAAGTACAAATAGCGGGTGCAGATTCTTCTATAACGTATGGTGCTAGAATTATAAATGGGCTTGGAGCAGAACCTAAGGTAATAGGTGCAATATTTAACAAAGAAAGTTTAATAAAAGCTACGGCACCTATTGTAGGAACTACAGGTGTGTATATAATAAAAACAACCACAATAGCACCAAAAGCAGAAATGGATGCGGCTAAAAAAGATGCGGCTGCTACAGCAAGATTAGCGAGCATACGCCAAGCTGGAAGTAATTGGTTTGAAGCATTGAAAAAGCAAGCAGATATAAAAGATAGTAGAAGTAAGTTTTATTAATATATTTAAAAAATAAATTTAAGACCGCCCACTTTTAAGTTGGGCGGTTTTTTATTGGTTAAATAGGGCATAAAGGATTATAATTCGCAAAAAAATTTTTTAAAACCACAAAACATATATTTTTAAAAAACATAATTTTGCATTATGGAAGAAAAATTATTTGTAAACAAAGTAGCGGAGAGTGGCATTGTAACTTTAAACCTAGAAGATTATTATCCGAAAGAAACGATTGTTGTTTTTGATATGAAGGACCATCTTTTTATGGAATTAATACTGAAAGAAAAAGATTTTAGAGAGGTACTAAAAAATTTAAAAACAGATAAATATGAAAATAAAATTGTAGCGCTTACATGCAGTGCAGATGCTGTAATACCAGTATGGGCATATATGCTAGTAACAAGCTTACTACAACCAATAGCAAAAAATATAGTTTTTGGTACAGAAGCTTATACAAAAGAAGTAATACTTTTACAAAATATAGCATCAATAAATGCAGCAGAATATACAGATGCAAGAGTAGTAATAAAAGGTTGTGGAGAGTTGCCAATAGGAGAAGTAGCTTATATTGCCATTACTGAAAAACTTAGACCAATTGTAAAAAGTATAATGTATGGCGAACCTTGTAGTACAGTGCCAGTATATAAAAAGAAGATTGTATCGTAATACCAAATTGATTTACAAAAAGCCTCAAAAAGCTTTATGTATAAAAAATGTTTTATGCCAATCCCAGTACTAATAGATTGGATTAAATAATAATAAATTTTTGAATAAAAGGAATAAATATGTCTTACAAATAGTCCTATCTAAAATGTTGTCTCGGGGAGCTTGTCAAACCCAATGCTCATAAAGAAACCCGCCTTCGACAAGTTCAGGCTGGCATCTGTTATTTTCTAAAATTGGAATAAATTTAATTTATAAATGGTATAAATACAAAAAGCCCTTCGAAATTTCGAAGGGCTTTTTGAAAAAACTAATATTATTATTTTGAAGAAACTTTAGCAGCAGTTCTTCTATCTCTTGCCATACCTTCTTTATCTCCAACTTTTGCTTCTGCAAATTCAGAACCATATCCAATAGCTTCTTTTAATTGAGTAACTGCGGCGCCATCAGCAATAATATCTTTCATTAATTTATCAGCCCTGGTTTGAGACAATGCTTTGTTTTTAGCAGCATCGCCAGTAATATCAGTATAGCCACCAATTTTTAAAACAGCTTTTGGATAAGCTTTTAAAATAGCAGCTACATTTTTTACTTGTGCAACAGCTTTTGGAGATGCGTATTCTGTACCACCAGACTTAAATTGTACATCATGAATATTAAACCAGTTGGCTTTTTTATTTACAGTATCAATAGAACCAGTGTTTAAAAAATTAACCAAGTTT
>JAYUJS010000445.1:0-2550 GCA_043765095.1 Ferruginibacter sp. | reverse complement strand
AAAAAATAAAGGGATAATAAATTTTATTAAATCCTTGGCCATTATTGTTCGGTAACGGTGCTTTTTATTCACAACTAAATATTATAACTTCTGAAAGTTCATTTTCATTCGCAAATCCTGGAATTACACAAATTGGTTCAAATAGCTTTGTTGTAACTAGCTTTATGTTTACTGAAGGTAACGCACAACAAGAAAGAGGACAGTTATTGTTTACAACAAATTTTTAAGACACTTTTAAAATAAATGAAAATAGCAATCATCGGTGGTGGAAATCTAGGTACTGCTATAGCTGCAGGCTTATTAAAAAGTAATTTTTGTCCAGCAGAAAATATTACTGTTACTAAAAGAAATATAGCAACACTTACCAATTTGCAAGAAAAAGGAATAAACATTCATTCCGACAATGTAAAAGCTTTAACAGAAAGTGATGTTATTATTTTAGCCATTAAGCCGTTTCAAATAAAAGAAATTTTAGAAGAAATAAAACCTGCACTTACTTCTAATCATTTATTAATTTCAGTTGTTACAGGCATTAATTTAGATGAAATAAAAAGTATTGTAGGAAATGAAATTGCCATCTTTAGAGCAATGCCAAACACCGCCATAGCCATACAAGAAAGTATAACTTGCTTAAGCGCTACAAATACAAATGCTGCACAAATTAAATTTGTAGAAAATCTTTTTAATAAATTGGGCAGAACAGTAAATATAGATGAAAAATTAATGAATGCTGCCACCGTGCTAGGCGCATGTGGTACTGCCTTTGCTATGCGTTACATACGTGCCAACATACAAGCGGGTATAGAAATTGGTTTTGATGCAGCCACAGCAAGCCTAATAGCATCGCAAACAGTAAAAGGCGCAGCGGAATTATTGCTTACTTTAAAAACACACCCAGAGCAAGAAATAGATAAAGTAACAACGCCAAAAGGCTGCACTATTGCTGGTTTAAACGAAATGGAGCATCAAGGGTTTAGTTCATCTATCATAAAAGGAATAGCCACTAGTTTTAATAAAATAGGGTAATAAAAATTTATAAATTGTTCCGTTTTTAGAAAATGCTAACAATTTTTATTTTTTATTAAACATTAACTTTGCAAAAAAAAATACTATGGAAGTAATTACACAAAATCCAATACAATTTACAACATCAGCAATAATAGAAATAAAGAGATTGATGAAAGAAACTGATTTTGATAGTACGAAATTATTACGTGTAGGAGTAAAGGGTGGTGGCTGTAGTGGTATGACTTACATATTGGATTTTGATACACAAAAAGACAACGATACCATTTTTGAAGAAGATGGAATATCTTTTTTGGTAGATAAAAGCCACAGCATTTATTTAATTGGCATGGAAGTAGAGTGGCAGGGCGGGCTCAACTCACGTGGCTTTACATTTAAAAACCCAAATGCCAGCAGTACTTGTGGCTGTGGTACTAGTTTTGCGGTGTAATTTTTTTAAAAATTAAATTTCTAATTTCTAATTTTTTATAAAACTTAATCTTAATACAAAAGCAGTAGTTTATTCTACTGCTTTTTTACATTTATGTATATTTACTTATCTGTGCATCTTTATAAAAATTACTATTATGAAAAAAATAATCACAAGTATTTACTTCCTTGCCTTAGTTATACATTCATTTGCACAAAAAAATGTACAAACCTTGCAACCTACTAGGCTTTCAATTTTTAAAAATGGCACTTACTTTATAAAAAAATCGAGCAGAGTAGATGTAGTAAATAAAAGGTTTACTATACCAACTCCTACCAATGCTTTAATGGGTTCTTATTGGATAGCAACAAGTAAAGATGCTGTAATAAAAACAATAGTGATAAAGCAAGATTCAATAATGGTTGAAAGAAAGTGTTTGACAATAAAGGATTATCTTAAAGCATCTATAAATAAAAAAGTAACGATGCGTAAAGATTATTTAAATGCAGAAATACTAGAAGGGGTTTTGCTTGATTTTGATGAGATAAGTTCCGTATTTAAAATTAAAACAAACAACAATAAAATTGTAGTTGCTAATGCAGATAATTACAAAGAACTGGTAATTAATGAAGGATACAATTACAATGTATTTGACATGAATGTTGCAAATTATTCTACTATTGAGCTTGCTCAAAATAAATCTTCCATTACAGCTACTTCTTTAAGTTTAGAAAATGGAATACAGTGGTTTCCTTCTTATTTGCTAACTATTATAAATGATAATGAAGCTAGCTTAGCTATGAAGGCTACTATTTTAAATAATGATGAAAGCTTTGCAAATACTGATGTGGATATTATAATTGGAAACCCAGAAATGTTTTATGGCAAAACATTAGACCCCATTTGCACAAAATATTTAAATACTGAGTTATTAAATTATAGGGATAATGGGTCTGCAAGACAAATGCAAAGTTTTGCCAATAGTGCATCTATAAATACATATATAGCTGAAAGTAGAGATGGTAACGATGATGATATAAATATAGAAGGTAATAAGCTAGAAGACTTATTTATATATAAATTAGGTAAACAAACCCTCGAAAAAAATGCAACAG
>JAYUJS010000444.1:0-2550 GCA_043765095.1 Ferruginibacter sp. | reverse complement strand
GACTCTTTTTCATTAAAATCATCGATATTATTTAAATTATTTTTTTTGTTTGAAGTATTATTTTTCGCTATAATTTTATCAGCTTTACCATTATTTTTAAAAAAGAAAGTACCAACACCTAATAAAACCATAATTAAAAATGATAGAAAAAACCACATAATTCTTCTTTTTTTTCTTTTACGCAATGCCTCCGCAATAAATGGCCAAGCCTCAGTAGGTGCTGGTTTTTTTTGCATATTAGTAGCGTTTATTAATATTTCATTAAAGTCTTGCATTAGTTATTTTTTATTGCTATAGCATTATTTTCAAATTCAATAATATTTTTTAATTTAATTTTTGCCCTGTGTACTCTTGTTCGGCATGCCACTTCTTCTATCCCAATTATTTTACTTATTTCTTTATAGCTATAACCTTCCACAACATGCAATCCTAAAATTGTTCTGTAAGAATATGGTAGCAGCATAAATGCTTTTAAAATTTCTTTGGTATCTATGTAAGAGGTTGTACTATCAAAATTGTCATCCATTGTATTAATAGAAAATTCAATGGGATTTGTAATTTCTTTTCTATGTTTTTTGATGTAATTTAGCGAAGTTGTAACTACCACCCTTTTCATCCAGCCAATAAGAGCGCCGCTGCCTTTATATTGTTTTAAATGTGTAAAAATCCTAATAAATCCTTCTTGCAAAATATCTTTGGCCTCATTGGCATCAGAAGCATAACGAAAACAAACCGCAAAAAGTTCGCTACTGTATAAGTCATACAACTCCTTTTGTGCCCACTCTTTATTGAGTAAACAGTTCTCTAAAAGAGCCTTTTCATCTATACTTTTTACGTGAGCCAAATGCTTAATTTTTAATAAGACAATAAAAAAGAAGAAATTGTTTCAAAATTTGAAAAAGAATTTTGTAATATTTCCGATTAATAAAAGTTATATATGAAATATAAGGAAAAATAGCTCTTCATCCGCTTCAATGAAAGCTAAATAGATAGGTGAAGATGAAATGTGCGACGCCACCGAAGCCCAATATTGCTGGGGTTCTAGATTGGCTAAAAATGTTATTTTTAGATATAAAAATCCTTATTCGTAAAGTAAGCAGCATTACTTACCTTCGCATCTGTTTTAAAATGATGTTAGAATTTGTGTGAGCATACAATAGCAAAGAGCCACACAAATCTAAAATCGTACACTAAAAATCAAAAATCGTATTATGGCTTTAAAAGCAGGTATCGTAGGCTTACCAAACGTAGGAAAATCAACACTTTTTAATGCAGTGAGCAAGAGTGCAAAAGCGCAAGCCAGCAATTATCGTTTTTGTACGATAGAGCCAAATACAGGCTTGGTAAATGTACCTGACCCACGGTTAGATAAACTAGCTAGCCTAATAAACCCCGAGCGTGTAGTGCCTACGCAGATAGAAATTGTAGATATTGCTGGTCTTGTACGTGGCGCTAGCAAGGGCGAGGGTTTGGGCAATAAATTTTTGGCAAATATTAGAGAGGTAGATGCTATTATACAGGTGATACGTTGCTTTGAAGATGAAAATATTTTACGTGAAGAAGGAGCGATAAACCCTGTGGGCGATAAAGAAATTATAGAAACAGAATTGCAATTAAAAGATCTTGAAAGTGTAGAGCGTAAATGGCAAAAATCTGAAAAACTTGGAAAGGTTGATACCAAAGCAAAAGTAGAGGCTGAGATTTTACACAAATGCAAATTGCACCTTGAGCAAGGTAAAAATATTTCTACTTTAGATTTGAGTAAAGAAGATAAGGTAGCTATTGCAGATCTATTTTTGCTAACAGATAAGCCTGTGCTATATGTAGCAAACGTAGACGTAGCGAGCATGCACACAGGAAATAAATTTTCGGATGCATTGATAGAAGCAGTAAAAAATGAAGGCAACCAAGTAATAGTGATGACCAATGCGGTAGAAGCAGAGATAGCAGAATTTGAAGACCCCGATGACAAAGCCATGTTTATGGAAGAGTATAAAATGGTAGAACCAGCATTGGATAGATTGATACACTCTACTTATAAACTTTTAAACTTATCTACTTATTTTACAGCTGGTGTGCAAGAAGTTCGTGCATGGACAATACACCACGGTTGGAAAGCACCACAGGCTGCAAGTGTTATCCACACTGATTTTGAGAAAGGGTTTATAAAAGCAGAAGTTATTTCTTACGAAGATTTTACTACATTAGGCTCAGAGGCAGCTTGTAGAGAAGTAGGGAAGCTTAGAATAGAAGGCAAAGAGTATATAGTAAGTGATGGGGATGTGATGCACTTTAGGTTTAATGTATAAGGTTTAAATTAAGAAGGAGTAAAGAATAAAAAAGTTTTTTAAACTATAAGTAAACAAAAAAATGGAACGCAAATAAATTATATACGTTTAGCTGAAAAGTTGAGCGTATTTTTATTTACAAAATTTAACGTAAACATCTGTTTTCAATTTTACTTTTTAACTAGGTTTTTGCTATTATCATTTTGCCTAAAAGGCATGCAAAAATTATAGTAACTGCAATAAGGTGTTGGGTTTGAGCAGC
>JAYUJS010000443.1:0-2553 GCA_043765095.1 Ferruginibacter sp. | reverse complement strand
AATTGTCTCCGTTTCGCCTGGCACAAGTGTTTCTCCACCAAAGGGATATTCTACCGTTACACCATTCATTTCTAACTGATAAGTTACCACATATTCTTGTGGCCCCATTGGCACACTAAACAAATTCACATTTAAATTGTAGCTACCCGCTGCTGGGTTATCTATAACTATTTGCTCAATATTATTAGTATGGTCTGCGCCTTGTACTGCCACATTATTTACACCGGTTGTAGTTGAATTTAATACTAAGGGAAGATGCAAACCTCCAGTACCAGTTACTGTTAAATCTAAATCATTTACCAAGGTACTTGCTGCGCCTACTGTTGCGGCAGCATCTGACCAATATAGCATTACTTTTAAGCGTCTTACACCTGCGGGTAGTGTAATGGGTGTAGATGAATTGGAATTATTTAAAAAATATTTATTTGTTTCAATAGCCTCTATGGCTTTGCGAACATTTAGCATTCCAAATCCAAAAGTAAAATCCGGACCACTATTTCCTAAATCTTCGGCAGTATTGCAAAGCACTGCTTTTACCAAAGCAGCTTTAGGGTTTGTACCGCTGTTTAATTGTCTATACCTTTCTACCAATAACCCCGCAGCACCAGTAACCACAGGTGCTGCCATGCTTGTGCCACTTGCAGCACTGTAATTATTAAAAGGAAAAGTAGAAATTACATTTGTGCCATTGGCCACTATTTCTGGTTTTAATCTTCCATCATTTACTGGTCCTTTACTGCTGTTAATGTAAATAGAATAATTGGGAATATTTAAGTTCCCTACTGTTAAAACATTTTTAGCTGTTTGCCCACCAGACTTTATTGTGGAAAAACCTGAGGGATAACCACTACAAGATAAACTGCCATCATTGCCCGCTGCAAATACATGCAATACATCTTTGAAAATGTTCATTTGGTTATCTATAAAATTACTACTAATAATATAAGCACTACTACCAACACAGCCAGCCTCAGAAATATAATACGAATTATTGGTGGCTACTAAATTGTAATCATTTACATAAGTAGGTGTTTCTGTAATAATATCTCCAAAATAATTATTTACAAACATACTTTTAGGCGCTACCCCTTTGTGCAGAGGGTTTTTTATACCAGCGCCTGCTACAGTGCCTGCTGTATGTGTGCCGTGGTTTGCTGCTGGTGCTGCTATACGTACAATAGCCCTGTTAGCAAAATCTATATGACTGCTAATATCTGAGTTATCACCAGAGCCAAGCGTTATATTTTTACCTTGTAAATTTCTACCAGTAACTGACTGTACAGCGCTTATAGAATGGGCGCCCGTATTTTCATAATTGAGCGTATGTGCTTCGGTAGATTGTTTGCTTATAGATATTACAAAAGGCAATGCAGCTATTGCTTGTACAATATTTTTGTTAGCCTGTATAAATACTGTATTTTCCGTTTCAAATTTGGAGGTTGCTAATAAAGCACCAATATTTTTAAGTATAATTGTTGCTTTTTCTTTTGATATAGATTTAAAAAGATTGATAGCAAATAAAGATTGATTTGATTTATCGTTATTAAAAACAAAGTCATCAACAGTTTTATCAATTTTGTAAAAACTTGGTACACTGTTTACGGAAGAAACATTATAACTTTTTAAATTTTCTATATTTAAATTTTCATTTATAGCAGCATAAAAAGAATTATTAGGAATGTAATTTTCTAAAAAAACGCCTGCCTTGGCAATAGAAGCTTTTTCATTAGATGTAGGAATTTTACTAAACTGTAGCAATACAAAATATTGATTATTGTAAAGTGAATTTTTATAATTTTCTTTCTTTACATTTTCGATATTATTTTGTAGGGGAACTATAAAATTTTTATTAGCAAATTTTATTTGCGCATTAATATTTTGTGCAAAAAAAATTGTATAAAATACAGTTACAAATAATTTAAATAAAGGGTAAATTTTTTTCATAGAATAACGATAAAATATAAGTTGTAAAAATAGTTAGAAATTAGCTTAAAAGCCTTGATTTGGGTATGAATAAGCAATATTTAGGGATGAATAATAGCATTTAAAGATTTTAAAGATGTTTTATGTGTTATTAAACAAGAAAAATAGATTTTTATTGCTTTAAACTACAAGCATTATAAATGAATATTTTATTAAAAAAGGCTTTAAAAAAATTGTGTTAAATAAAAAGACATACCAATTTTGCCCTACCTTCTGCCCTATGTAAAACTAGAAAATATGAATACAAATAATGTTTACCCAATATTTGCAACACTACAATTTTAAAGGTATTAGAATTTTGCTGTGCCAAAATTTTATACTTAATTTTGTAAGGTAAAATACTACTAAATGAACAACGCATTTTCTAATAGAATAGGAGAAGAATTAGCAGAAATAAAAACTGCTGGATTATTTAAAACCGAAAGAATAATAAGTAGCGAACAAGGAATAGAAATAACAGTAAATGATAAACAAGTTTTAAATTTTTGTGCTAATAATTACCTTGGTCTTTCTGCAAACCCCAAAGTGGTGGAAGCGGCAAAACATTATATAGATACCCGTGGCTATGGC
>JAYUJS010000442.1:0-2554 GCA_043765095.1 Ferruginibacter sp. | reverse complement strand
GATGGAAATAATTTTAAAACGGTAGCTACACAAACGGCCTCCACATTAAATGGGCAAAATAGCTATAAGCAAATAGTAAACTCTACTTACAATGGTTTGGTATATTATAGAGTAGGAGCTATAAGAACAAACAACACCGAAAAATACAGTACAATAATAACAGTAGACGAAACAAATATTACAAAAGCGAACATTACAACATACCCTAACCCTGCTACATATTTTTTTACACTTAAACTATCTGAACCAAAGGCTGTGGAGCAAATAAATATTGTGGATAGTAGAGGTGCTACTGTAGCACTAATAAAAATAGGCGGTACAATAGTAAATAGTAAGCAAATAAACTTAGACCAGTACAATTTAAAAAACGGGCAGTACTTTGTAAAAGTTTTATTTACAGATAGCCAAAGGCAAAGTACATTACTAACTGTACAACGGTAACGAAGGTTAAAATTTAAGTTAAATAGTAGAGAACTAAAAAGACCGCTTTTAATAGGCGGTCTTTTTTGATTAAAAATTATTAGTAGTTTTATGAAATACTTAATGTAAGATTTGCAAATGCCTTATATAAATTGTAAATTTAGTTAAGTCTAATTTTTTTACGATTGTTTGGCAGGAGGTGCTCATAAAATAAATTTTAAGCATTTAACCAATTGCGTAATTGGTGTAAATAACAAAAAAATTTTTTGAATAAAAAATACTATTTGTACATTTAGTTTAGTTCAATTTTCCAAAAATAACAGATGTCAGCCTAAGCTTGTAGAAGGCGGTTTTTTTTATGAGCATTGGGTTGGTCAAACTCAGCTTGGACAACCCTTTAGATAAGATTATTAATAATCTATAAAGATTATAACGGGTTGAAAAAGTACAAGTAAATACCAATTTTTAAAGAGAAAGTTTATTATTTGAACGAAATGTTTAGAAATTATTAAAGAAACATCGAATGCAAATTTTGCTAATATTATTAATACTTGTAATACACTTACCAATAATATTTTTCATAAATACAACGACAATAATGCTATTGCTAACAGCTACAGCTTGTAAAGGTTCAAAATTATTATTCTTTCTATATTTTAATAATAGCTTATCGTTTAAAAAAAGATATATTTTAATTAATTCCTCCTTGCCAGTACAATTACACTTTTAAATTTTTTCGTTTTTCCATTTAGGTTAAAAATATCTACATAAATAATATAAATACCTTGTGGTAGTTTTTGTTGTTTTTCTCCCAAGCCATCCCAGCGAAAATTGCCTTTGGTACCGCATAGTGCATTACGTTCTAAATACCTTACTGGTATACCAGCAGCATCAAAAATAGTAACGTTGGCTACATTGCCTCGCTCAGGAAAATTGTATTGCAATGTTGCAAAATCATCTTGCCCATCATTATCGGGGCTTACAATTTCTGGCGTTATTTTTATATCGCCTTGCACCTCGGCATCTATTCTATTTTGAGAATTTTTATACGTAGGTGTGCCAAAGCCCACACTGCTAGCAGCACTGTGAAAATTGGTTTGCACACTTGCAGCATCTGCATTTATACGCTCCAGCGATACCGCTTCTTCATTGCTTATTAATGCAAAATGCCATTTGCTATTATACGCTACTTCATCTATAATTTTGCCTTGTTCGTTTAATAAAATTACATCCCCATCGCCATCATTGAAAGAAGGAAGACTATTTAATTGTAAAATAGCGTTGGGTTCATTAACTACAAAATCTCTTTTCGTAATTTCTGCACTTTCTGTTACTACAATATAATCTCCCGGAAAAAATAAATAATCTTCTATAGTAAATTGGTAAATACTTGCAATAGCACCCAGTGAATTTCTATTAGCAATATTGGCGTTTTTTAAGTTTATTATTTTTTTGCTGCGATTATAAAACTCCACATAGTCTACACCATTTTGTTTTGGGTTAAACAAAATTTCGTTTATTACAATATCCATACTATCTGCGCTAGCAACTATACCAACCCTTGCCGTTTTATTATTTGTAACTACATTACCACTGCAATCTTTTACATTATTAGCAGTAATAGTATAAATTTTATTTGGCAATAGTGCTGTTGAAATAGTAAGCGAAACCCTATCAAAAGAAATAGAGAGTGGTAATGCATTTGTAATACCTATTCCATCGCTCATGCTGTAGTTGGCTGCTATGGCAGCGTTACTACTGTCTATAGGCTCATCAAATACAAGGGTTATTTGTGTAGTACTAGATAAATATGCACGCAATAATTTTGGTGCGGTAGCATCTGTATTAATAGCATCTACACTATTTTTTACAGCAGGTGAGCCACCTCTTGCATCTACACTAGCTTTCCAATTGTTTATACCTGTGCAAGGGTTTTTGGTATCTATCATTTCAAGCGACCAGCCGCCATCTTTTTTTAATTCGTTTTTGTACCATGCATCTTTATAGTTTACAGAATGTATAATGCTTCCTTGTGGTGCACGCAAATAAATTTTATCTGCATCATTATTAAGCGATGGAAAACTTGTGACAGCAATCGTAGGGCCAAATGCGCTCATAGCCGTTACTGCGCTAC
>JAYUJS010000441.1:0-2554 GCA_043765095.1 Ferruginibacter sp. | reverse complement strand
TTTGAGGAAATCAATCTGATACCAGTTGAACTTATTTACCAAATGTAAATAAGTTCAACTTCCTTCAAAACCGAATTTTTCTACGTGAAAAATTCGGTTTTTTTGTTTGGCGCACTCAGGTAATAAACGCAAATGTGATACATGTAATTTGTTGCAATTTACAAAAGAAAGATTTTAGAAAAAAGAATCCAAATATTATTTTGTATAAAACATTTTTTTAAAATTTAAATATTTGAAAAATAATTTTTAAAGATTTAAAGAGTAGCCTTTAGGCTAAATTATTGCTTAAGTTATAGTATATTTAATTGCAATAAATTAAGTAAAGTAGCTAATTACTTTTATCTTTCTATTTTTATTCTTTTGTTTGAAAAAAATACTACCTTTACATCTGTTATTTGATTACAATTTTTCTGTAAAAATACTTATATCCATTACTTGGGAATCCGGCAGATTTCGAATAGTACAATCAGGATGATAATGAGTAGAACTTGCAGAACGCACTTCTTTGTACCACGTACAATAAAGGTGCGTTCCTGTTGTTCTATTATCTCCTGTATTAGGTTTCTGCCGGAACCTCCAATAAGGATAATGGTAACAAGGAGCGCACCTTTATTTTTTGCTCCTATCTTTTCAACATCTCTCTTGAATAAAAAAATAAACTACTGGTAATCAATAGTTTATAACTCATCTCATTTTTTTACATTTTTAAAAACTTACAAATTTTATGAAAAATTTATTTAAAAAATTCTTACTTTTAGGTTTATTCTTGACTGGAATAAATGGCCTTTTTGCGCAAGTATCAGACGGTACTGACCCTGCTTTTGAAATCTTTTACAAAGATGTAATAGCCAAAGGGATTAATAACTGTGCTTCAGAGTACAAAATACCTGTTGTATTTCACGACCTTGCAGTACAAGGTAGCACAAGTATTGCTCAAATACCTACAATTAGTGGACTTCAGGCTTATCTTGACAAAGCAAGTAAATTATTTAAAGATAATGGGATTAACGTAAAGTTAATATTAGCATAAAAAGACCCTATCGGCAATCCTTCTCAAAAGATATACCATTATCCTGTTCCTCAAGGAACAGATGTGTCAAGTGGAACTGTTGCATATGGTCTTATACATAACCCTGCTAACTCTCCAATACACTCCAATGTACCCAACTTACATTGGGAATGTGATTATTTAAATATATATTTGTTTAGAAATTCAACAACATCAGGTGGAGCATTTACAATTATTCCAAATTCTGCAAGAAATTGTAGTGAAGAAGGTATTTTAGCTATCGCAGATATTTTTCAAATAAACCCTACCGCTGACGATTTAACTCATGAAACAGGGCATTATTTAGGTTTGCTTCATCCTTGGGGCGATAATACCGCACCTAACTGTAACCCAGGCGATCACGTTGATGACACAGATCCTATTAATATTTTAAATACTAAGTGTACTGATTTGAATTGTAACGGTGTAGTTACAAATACATCAAACAACATTATGAGTTATGCAAAGCTAAGTTGTACTGCAGATAAATTTACACCGAAGCAAATAACACGTATGTGTACAGCATTGAAATACTTTTGTAGATTACGGAAGTTATGGTCAGATGAAAATTTAGTAAAGACAGGCTTATTAACGTCACTGCCTACGCTTGCTCAAGCAATGCCAAATCCGACCATTACTCAAAATACTAATTGGGTTGCAAATGTAAATATTAACTCTGTTTTAACAATAGACGGTACACTGACAATTGAATCTGGCGCAACACTCAATATTGAAGGTGCAACTGTGAAATTTTGCAATCAGTGTGGTAGCACTACCAATAGAGGCAAAATTATCATAAAAAGAGGCGGCACTCAATATTGACAATACAACGCTTACAAATGGCTGTGATATTGCTTGGGAAGGTATTGAAATGAAAACCGTTGATAATCCGCTTAGCATTTGGGATATGCCTAATTTTACGGCAAGCAACGGTTCTGTTATTGAAAATGCAATTGTTGGTTTGAAAAACTATAACGTTAAAACAAATCAAAATCTAGGTGGTCATATTTATTGTGAAGATTTAGTTTTCAAAAACTGTCGAAGAAGTGTAGATTTAATAGGAGGAACTGCAGCGTCTATAAATGGTCAAACTGTTAAGGCTAATGACCCAACTTTTAATAACTGTATTTTCAGATTTGACGACGACAACACTGCGCCAAATTATAAATTATTGGGTCTTCCTACTATTTTTGACCGTTTTGCCCTTTTGAGTAATTTAAGAGGTAGAGCTGATTTGAAAATTGTACTTTTAAATATAAATTAAATGATGCAAGCCCTGATTACGCTGCCAAGCAAAAAGTAAAAGATTTAGGCTATGGTATTTACTCTAGCTCATCTTCTTTTAGAGCAAGCAGCTGTAAATTCAATGGCTTAGGTTATGGTATTTATGCTACTAACAAAAATAGTGTCAATACTTTTACTTGTAACAATGGTTCTATTTTTACCAAGTGTGCTTTTGGTATTTACAGCAGTATGGTACCAGCACCTTACATTGATGGTAATATC
>JAYUJS010000440.1:0-2554 GCA_043765095.1 Ferruginibacter sp. | reverse complement strand
ATAAAGATATGCTGCGTGATTATGATAAGGGTACAAAAAAAGATAAACAACAAAAAGATGCAGTGCTTTTTATTAAGCAAAAAATAGATAGTGCAAAGTGGTTTATAGATGCAATAAAACAACGGCAAAATACATTGATGAATACAATGGAAGCAATTATGAATTACCAGCAATCTTTTTTTCTTACGGGAGATGAAACAGAACTTCGCCCTATGATTTTAAAAGATATTGCAGAGCGGACTAATTTGGATATTTCTACTGTAAGCCGTGTAGCCAATAGCAAATTTGTGCAAACAGAATTTGGCACCTATCGTTTAAAATTCTTTTTTAGCGAAAGCTTACAAACAGATAGTGGCGAAGAAGTAAGCACAAGAGAAGTAAAAAAAATATTAACAGATTTGATAGGAGAGGAATGCAAAAAGCACCCATATAGCGATGAAAAACTAACAGATATGCTACAGGAAAAAGGTTATAATATTGCACGAAGAACTGTAGCAAAATATAGAGAACAATTAAACATACCTGTAGCAAGGCTTAGAAAAATATTATAAAATGGAAAGAGCATTTGAAGAAGAAGTAATTGAAAAAGTGTATGTACATCCTTTATTAAAATGGTCTGCTAATTTTATTTCTTATATTTTTCACCCCTCATTTGTACCTATTTATATTATTGCATTTTTAGTATATATTCACCCATCTTATTTTTCAGGGTTTTCAGAAAGAGGCAAATTACAAACAATGTTAATTTCTACTATAAACCTAGTGGCGTTTCCATTGTTTACAGTTTTATTATTAAGATCTGTTGGTTTTTTAGATTCAATTTTTCTTCGTACCCGAAAAGATAGAATTATACCTTACATGGCAAGTGGTATTTTCTTTTTTTGGGCATACACTGTTTTTAAAAAGCAGGAAATTTATCCACCCATTATGAGCATATTTGTGCTAGGTATTTTTTTAGCAGTGAGCGGTGGACTACTGGCTAATATTTATTTTAAGATAAGTATGCATGCAATAGGTATGGGTGGGCTGCTTGGTATTTTTTATGTGGTAGCTAAAGATAATACAATGCTTATGACATGGCCATTTGCAATAGCATTTCTTGTAGCAGGCATTGTATGCACAGCACGTTTGCTATTGGCTACACACACCCAAAGAGATATTTACACAGGGCTTGCACTTGGCTTTATTGCACAAGTTGTAGCATCATTGGTATAGTTTTCAAATTAATTTATTTAAAAAATGTCAGACGATTTACAAATAAATACAGGCACAAAAGAAGAGCAATACAAAACTTTGTTGCCACAAATATTTGCAATTATTGATGGTGAGCCTGACCTTATAGCAAACCTTGCAAATATTACCGCTGCGCTAAAAGAACAATTTGGTTGGCTATGGGTGGGTTTTTATTTAGTAAAGGATAATGAGTTGGTACTTGCTCCTTTTCAAGGACCAGTGGCCTGCACCCGCATAAAAAAAGGCAGAGGTGTATGCGGCACTGCTTGGGCAAATGCTAAAACATTGATAGTGCCAGATGTAGAAAAATTTGTGGGGCATATTGCTTGTAGTAGTTTATCAAAATCAGAAATTGTATTGCCTATTATAAAAAACGAAAAAGTGGTAGGAGTGCTTGATGTAGATAGTGAATTGCTAAATCATTTTGATAAAATAGATGCTAAAAATTTACAAAGAATAATTGAGGCGATTATTATTTGAAAATAAAAAAATAACATTTAAAACGTTCAAATAATTTATTAAAATAATTAATTAATAATTTTATGAAAACTATAGGTTTTATTGGAGGTCTTACTTGGCTTTCATCAGTAGATTATTATACTTTGCTAAACAGACTTACCAACGAAAAACTTGGTGAAGCAACCTCTTGCAAAATATTAATGTACTCTGTAAACTTTGAAGAAATAAAAAGACTTACCGTAGCAAATGATTGGGATGGCTTAGCAACTATGCTTAGTAGCATTGCACAAACGTTAGAAAAAGCAGGCGCAGAATGTTTGCTCATTGGCGCCAACACTATGCACAATATTGCAGATCAAGTAAAAGCTGCTATAAACATACCACTCATACATATTGTAGATGCTACTGCCAAAGAAATAACCAAACAGCAAATAAAAAAAGTAGCATTGCTTGGTACAAAATATACCATGCAACTAAATTTTTTTAAAGACAAACTAGCTGCACAAAATATAGAAACGATAATACCAAACAAAATTGATATTGAATATATAAACGATTGCATTTACAACGAAATGAGTAAAGGCATTTTTCTGCCTGAGCGTAAAGTAGGCTTTTTAAAAATTATACAATCCTTGCAAGCACAAGGTGCAGAAGGAATAATTTTAGGCTGTACAGAAATACCTATTCTTATAAAACAAGAAGATGTTACTGTACCTGTTTTTGATACTACATTGTTGCATGTGAGGGCTGCAGTGGAGTTTGCGGTTTAAAAGATTTATTCTGCCCACAAAACCAAAAAATCCTACACCCTTCCCTCCCTTATCTCCGCCACCACATCAGGGTCCAATAATGTTGTAATATC
>JAYUJS010000439.1:0-2556 GCA_043765095.1 Ferruginibacter sp. | reverse complement strand
CGATGGTGACCGGCTGGCCCCAGGTGCGCGTGAGCTTGTCGGCCAAGAGACGCAGCACGCCTTCCGGCCCACTGCCAACCGGGAAGGGCGTGGTGATGCGCACTGGTTTGGTGGGGAAGGCTTGCGCCACACTGACTGCGGGCGCGGCGATGGCGGCCGCGATTAAGAACGGTGCAAAAAATGCGAGCCGACGGTGCATGAAAGGTCTCCTGACTGAACGTGAAAGTGCGCGCAGTTTAGAAACGCCTCGAACCGGTGCATAGATGTCACGAAGACCGTCGTGATAACCGGCGGTTATCGCAGCTAGCTCATCAGGAAAGCTATCCGGTTTGCCCACTAAGCCAGCATACTTTTCAGCAGAATCTGCGCCTTCTTCCAGTCGCGGCGCACGGTTTTTTCGTTGACGCCGAATACGTCGGCAATCTCCTGCATCGTCAAGTCGGCAAAGTAGTGCATGTCGACAACCTGCGCGAGTCGTGGGTCGAATTGTTCGAGTTGTTTCAGCGCTTGTTCCAGCGCTAAAAAATCCGCGTTTTCGCTGCCAATTTCATCGGCAATTTCAGTGAGTTTGTTGCTGATTCTGATCTCCCTTGTTGTGGTTCAACAGCTTGGTGTGTGAGAGAGGAGGAGCAGACATGGTTTCCATATCAGTAGCATCCTTAGGTAGGGAGGACTTGACCGACTTTTTTCTGACTTCCCTGAGAGTGCTCATGCCTTGCCCACATGCATCCCTTGATTGAGTACCTTCCTTGAGAGAACTGTTGGCAAAGCTTGATCTAGCCAAAGGAGCTGCTGCCAGGACCTCTAAGGGTGCATCTGGGAGTGAGGTATTGCCGTTGCTCTGCATGTTGTTGTGTTGGTCCTGTACATCCCCATCAGGAATGCTTTTGTTGCTCAATTTTGGCCCTTTTTTGGAGCTGTTTTCAGATATGTGGACATCCTTGATGATGTTGTTGTGTGCGGCAAACAGTGAGAAGAGAGGACAAGCTGCAGCAGAACAAGCGCCCAGAAGCAATATCTTGCCATCACATTTGGTTGTATTGTTGTGAGCATATCAGCTTTTACAGCAAGGCCGTTTCCGCCTAATAGCACTGGTTTATTATAGTATAAATGTATGTAAGTAAAGGTAGATTTTATGACTTTTGTCCATCTTTTTTCAAAACTAATGTTTACATCACTAAATAATTTTTGGTTACCAATGGCAACAGCTTTGCTTGAAAAGTTTTTTGTATTTCCAATTCTAGTGGTATCTAAATTATAATAACTAGAAAAGTTAATGGCTAGTTTAGCCCCGTATTTACCACCTATGGTTGATTTTTTTTTATAGTAATAAAAGTAATCTGCTTGGCCACCAATTTCGGCTAACCATTGGGTATTGTAAGGGTAAATATTGGCTACTAAATAGCTTTGTTGTTTTGTTAATGCTGGTAAATAATTGATAGAAGCTACAGCATCTGATGAAGTGTAATTTGATTTAAAATCCATATTCTCTAATCTACGTAATGTAAGATTTGCACCCCAACCTTTGGGTGAAGTATAGGATTGACTGATTAAAAACGTACTTCCTTTTTTATAAATATATGCATTTTGAAAATCAGGCTCAATGGATTTGGTTACGTACTCCGCCGAAATGGTATAGTGGTTGTTGGTTAATTTAAGCCTTGCCCCAATGGCATAAATTGAACTAGGAAAATTGGGTAAAGGTATTTCAATGGCTTGATTTTTTTGAATATATCCAAGGCCAAGTGTAACCATGGTGTTTTTATTTTTTCCTATATTAGCAATGTCACATTCACCATCAAGCCCCCATAATATTGAGGGTGAAAAAGTCATAAAATTTCGTTGTTTACCGTAAAATGCTTTTACCCTTACTTGTTTAATTGGGGTAATTACTGTCTGCACTCCATAAATGGTATTGTCAATACCCAACTGCCTTTCTTCATAAGCCCTAAATAAATAGCCTTGGCCAAACTGTTCATAAAAATTACCTACTGTAATTAGTGCTAACTTATGCTTTAACCGTATAAAACGATGCACCAATTTGGTAGTACTATCATATTGTTTAGAAAAACCTTGTAGTGGTGGATTGTAGTTTTCTATTTGTATACCAGCTTCTAAAAATTTATATTGGTAGTTTAGGTTAAAATAAGAGTTGGATGCTGTTTTTTTAGGTGGAGCAACAGTACCTGTTTTAGTATCATCTACATAATATTGAATGTTTGATTCAATACCGCCATAAAAATTGGAAAGATTATACCATTTTTTTGTACTGTCTTGTGCTAGCAAGCTATTACAACTGCAACATAAAAAGGCAAATAAAAATGTATTATAATACCACTTCATCACTACTATTTTTTGGCAACATATTTAATAAGAAAATTTAATAACTCAGTTTCGCTACCCGGTGTGTAGTTGGTTATTTTTTTAATAATATTACCCTTTTTATCTAGCACTACTGTATATGGTACACTAGTAATATTTAAAGCCCTCTTTAAGTTTTGATTTAGGTCTATATAGGCTTCAAAAGGCCATCCACGGCCAGTAATTACATTTTTA
>JAYUJS010000438.1:0-2559 GCA_043765095.1 Ferruginibacter sp. | reverse complement strand
TTTATCTTTTACCCATAGATAAGTCAACCTTATAAAAGGTTGACTTGCTTGAGATGAGCCTCATTTAACAAATAATAATAACTTAATTTTACACCGTGAAAGAATTTAGACAGCAACATAAGCGACCAAAAAAAAATACCCTAATAGTAGGAAGAACAGCCATTATTGCTGCCATGAAAGAAGGCAAGCAATTGGATAGAATATACATGCAAACCGCAGTGCATGGAGATACTATTGATGAAATAAGAATATTGGCAGAACGTTATATGGTTCCTATAAATAAAGTACCAGTAGAAAAACTGAACAACTTTAATGTAAGTAACCATGAGGGTTGCATAGCACAAATAAGCAAAATTCAATACCAAGATTTGCAAGATGTAATTTCTTTTGTAGTAGAAAAAGGCGAAGTACCTTTGTTTATTATTTTAGATGGCATTACCGATATTAGAAATATTGGCGCCATTGCTCGTAGTGCTTTTTGCTTTGGGGTAAATGCCATTATTATTCCTGATAAAGGTGTGGGTTCTTTAAATGAAGATGCCATACTTACGAGTGCAGGTGCACTAGAGCAAATAGCTGTTTGTCGTGTAAATAGTTTGATGAAAGCAGTGGATGATTTGCACATGAATGGTATAAAAGTTTTTGCCAGTGTAATGGGAGCTACGACTAAATCTTATGAATGTAATTTTAATGAACCAACAGCTATTGTAATGGGAGCGGAGGAGAAAGGAATTTATCCTGCGCTAATGAAAGTATGTGATGAAAAATTTGCTATACCCATGACAGGTGATTTTGATTCCTTAAATGTGAGTGTGGCAACTGGTATTATTTTGTATGAGGTTGCTAAACAAAGATAAGCTTAGCCTCCTAAATTTAAAGTCCATATTATTTTCAAGTTTATTTAAAAATGGAAATTAATAATCTCAATATAAACGACACTATCAATTTGTCAAGGAGGACACAAGTACCCCTTGGGGAATTTGAAGGGCTTCTTATCGAATGCCCCCGTGATGCTATGCAAGGTTGGCCTCATTTTATTGCAACAGAAAAAAAAATTAAATACCTAAATGAATTATTGAAATGTGGTTTTGATACATTAGACTTTGGAAGTTTTGTTTCGCCAAAAGCAATACCACAAATGGCAGATACAGCTGAGGTAGTAAGGAAATTGGAATTAAGTTCAACAAATACAAAACTTCTAGCTATTGTTGCAAATGAACGTGGTGCTACTGATGCTATTTGTTATGACCAGATATTCTATTTGGGTTTTCCTTTTTCTATTTCAGAAACTTTTCAGCAGCGCAATACCAACTCATCGGTTGATGAATCTATAAAAAGAGTAGAAAATATACAAGAGTTGTGTATTAAAAATAAAAAAGAATTGGTAGTGTATATTTCTATGGGTTTTGGTAATCCTTATGGAGACACATACAATGAAGAAATTGTTATAAATCGTACAAAACAAATAGAAGGATTGGGCGTAAAAATAATTTCAATTGCAGATACTGTAGGGCAAGCAACTGCAAAAGAAGTAAATATTTTAATGAAAACGCTGATGCCAGAATTTGCAAATATTGTATTAGGTGTACACCTACACTCTTTACCTGCACACAGGGAAGAAAAGATAGAAGCAGCACTAGATGCTGGTTGTAAAAGATTTGATGCAGCAATAAAAGGTATTGGAGGATGCCCTATGGCTGGTAATGATTTGGTGGGCAATATGGATACGGAGATTATGGTACATCATTTAGAAAAAAAAGGATATCAAATTAATATTGATAAATCGGCGTTGCAAAAATGTAGTATGTTGGCTGCTGAGATTTTCGTTTAACTAAATTATTTTTACTGAGAAGGCGGGGTTCAATTTTGCTCAGCAAAATTATTAAGCCAAATATTTACAGTTTAAAAATAATTTTGAATGTCTAAATAGCTTTCAAACAACTAATAAATTAGTAAACCAATAGACTTTTCAAATAATATTCAAGAATTTTTAACTATGAACTTTCGTTCCGAATTTACTCCCAAACCTTTCTCCATAAAAATAAAGCATACTGATAAATTATTATTGGTAGGCTCTTGTTTTACAGAGCAAATAGGGAGGAAGCTTGCTGGGCATAAGTTTGACGTATTGGAAAACCCAAATGGAATTTTGTTTAACCCTTTTAGTATTGCAAAAGCAGTAATAAGTTATGTTAGCAGAAAATTATATACAGAAGATGAAGTATTTTATTACAACGAACTATGGGCAAGTAAAGAGCATCATACTAAGTTTTCTAGTATTGAAAAAGAAGCCACTATTAAAAGCATAAATAAATCACAACAAATAGCTATTAAATTTATAAAATCAGCTGATTGGATTTTGCTTACCCTTGGTTCTGCATTTGTGTATGAATGGAAAGATATTTTACCAAATGAAAATTATGATAACGTAGCAGCTAATTGCCACAAAATTCCTACAGATAAATTTAATAGAAGATTAACCGAACCAGAAGAAATAAAAACCATTTTGCAAAAAATGGAAACAGTAGTTAGAGCTATAAATCCTGCTGTTAAATTTAT
>JAYUJS010000437.1:0-2559 GCA_043765095.1 Ferruginibacter sp. | reverse complement strand
CAATTTCATAAGTGTAGATTTTCCGCTGCCGCTCGGGCCTACAAAAGCAATAGTTTCCCCAACATTTGCAGAAAAACTAATATCATCTATTGCTTTCACAGATGCTGATTGATGCTTAAAACCAACATGGTCAAAAACGAGTGATACTATATTCCCAATATGTTTTGGGTTAGCAGCAGAAGGCTCTGGTGATTTTTGCATTAAGCTGTTAAAATTATTTAATGAAGCTTCTGACTCTCTATAAGAAATAATAATATTTCCTATTTCTTGTAATGGCCCAAATACAAAAAATGAAAAAACCTGCATGGTAACTAATTGCTCATAAGCCATTTCATCTTTAAAAATAAGCCACATAAGCATAAATAATATTACTTGCCTTAGTGTATTTACAAATGTACCTTGCACAAAACCTATGCTACGAGTACGTTTCACTTTGTTTAACTCAAGTCCTAGTATTTTAAAAGTATTCTTATTTAATCGCTTTACTTCTTGCCCAGTAAGCCCAAGGCTTTTTACAAGCTCAATATTTCTTAATGATTCTGTGGTAGCCCCAGCAAGTGAGGTGGTTTCATTTACAATTTTCTTTTGTATAGATTTTATTTTTTTGCTTAACAAATTACTCATTACTACCAGCATAATAATACCACCAAAATAAATAATAGGCAGCATCCAAGAAATTTGTGAAGCATAAACAGCTACAAAAATTATACCTATAATAACTGGGAAAAGTATATTTATAAATGCAGAAATTAATTTTTCTGTATCAGTTCTCACTTTTGTTAAGATGCTTAATGTTTCGCCGCTACGTTGGTCTTCAAAATCTTGGTAAGGTAGTTTCATTGCATGTTGTAAACCATCAGTAAAAACATTTGCACCAAATTTTTGTGTAATAGTTGTAAGAAAATAATCTTGAAAGGCTTTCGCAATTCTACTTACCATTGCAACTGTTATAGATGCTATCAATAAAAAAACTACTCCATAAAAAGGCTTATTAAAATTGAAAAAAAATTGATTGTAACTCATTGTCCCTCCTACCTTTTGGTGCTCACCTGCAAGCCTTACCAATTTTCCTAAAATAATTGGGTCTATCAAAGAAAATGTAATATTTATGGTAGCTAAAAACAATGTAAAAATCATTAAACCTCTGTAAGGTTTAAGGTATTTAAATAATATCCTCATGTATTATACTTTTTTTAAATGCAAATTTACGAAATGCAGATGGGGAATGCAATTGAAAGTTTGATAGCAAAGTATTTATGCAGTTTTTATATAAAAATATAGTAGAATATTAAATTAATTTATTTACATATTTTATAAATATAAAAATTTCTATAATTCTGTTTTTTGTGTAAACTAATTATATTAATGCTAGTTTAAATTTCTAAAATAACGAAAGGTTTTATTAAAATGATTTAGAGAAAGCTCAATTTTATAAACTGAAAATATTTATTGATAATAATAATGTTACAAAAAAAATTGATTGAATTTGTTGTGCTTAAGAAACTATACTCATTTTGTAAAAATAAAAAACACCGCAAACCAATTTAATTTTTTTGGTTTGCAGTGTTTTTTAGTAAACTAATTTTTTAGATTTAAATCAATTTTTAATTAATAAAACTGAAATTGGTATTTTGCCATTATTCAAATTTATATTCAATCTATAACTACCGACTGCCATTTTTTCAAAATTGAAAATTTTGTTAATTTGCCCTTTAGTTATATTTTCATTTTGCACTAAAACAATTCTTCCTGTTGCGTCATATAAATTATAAGTTACTTTAGAATCACTTGATGCATAAAAGCTAACATAAAAATTGGACTTAGATGGGTTTGGAAATACTTTTATAGTTACAAAATTTTTTGAATTTATAAATATTAAGTTAGAATACTTTGTACCTCCAAAACTATTTGTTATTTTAACTTTATAAAAATTTACTTTTCCATCAGGTGCAATGTCTATAAAATTATAATTTCTTTTATTTAATATGACCCTCTGTGTTTCACCAATACTAATAAAAGTTTGGTTTGTGTTACTTTTTAATAATTCTATTTTAGCATCCAAATCAATATTATCTAACTCTACATTAAAATTATTATTATTATTATCAACATAGCCTTTTAAAAATATATTATTTGAAGAAAGTGGTACTAAAGTTTGACCAATGGCAAATTCCGAAAAGCCCATTTGTCCTGTCCTACTAACTAAAATACCTCCAGCACTGCTAGATGCTACGTGCGTACCGGGCAAAGCCCAATCACTAGACAATAACGAACCAGTTGCTCTTTTTACCTCTACAAAATTGGGGTGTGAACCATTAGCATTAAAATTTTTGGCTAAAAAACTGCTTGTATAGCTGCCACCTACAACACCAGTAGCTACTGTTGGAGAAATATTCCAATACCCATAATCTACTATATAATTAATATTACTCGAAACTGCTGGGTCGGTTAGGTTAATATTTCTGCCTCCTAATGGAACTCCCTTAATAAATTTACCAATTAAATATCCAGCAGTGGTTGGTGCAGTAGTATATTGTATACTACTAACTTGTGCATCTG
>JAYUJS010000436.1:0-6835 GCA_043765095.1 Ferruginibacter sp. | reverse complement strand
AAAGAAAATAATTGCTATAGTTGCAACAAAAATACAGAAAATGCAAAAGAACTACGCTTATGATACATCAAAACCGTGCATCTGTGGCAAAATCACATGACAGTTTTTCCGCAAAAAACTAATGGTACTTTATTTGCAATATAAAAAATTCATTCTCAAAAAACACATTTTTTTATGCAAAAAGGCAGTATTAGGGTACAAACGGAGAACATCTTCCCTATCATTAAGAAATTTTTATATAGTGAACATGACATTTTTATACGTGAACTTGTCAGTAATGCAGTAGATGCTACACAAAAATTAAAAACGTTATCGTCTATTGGTGAAGCTAAAGGCGATATTGGTGAATTACGCATTGACATTACCCTAGATGCAACCAATAAAACCCTAACCATAAGCGACCGTGGCGTAGGTATGACGGAAGAAGAAGTAGACAAATACCTAAACCAAGTAGCTTTTAGTGGAGCAGAAGAATTTTTAGAAAAATATAAAGGGCAAAATGAAAATAACATTATCGGGCATTTTGGTCTTGGTTTTTACTCTTCATTTATGGTGAGCGAAAAAGTAGAAGTAGTAACTAAAAGTTTTAAAGAAGGCGCAACAGCCGTTCGTTGGGAATGTGATGGTAGCCCAGAGTTTTCTTTAACGCCTGCAGAAAAAGACCACAGAGGTACAGATATTATTTTACACATAAACGAAGAAAGCAAAGAGTTTTTAGATGCTTACAAAGTAAAATCTACATTAGAAAAATTTTGTAAGTTTTTACCTGTAGCTATTTATTTTAAAGATATAAATGAAAAAGTAGATGAGCCAGTAGCACCAAAAGAAGGAGAAGAAGCACCTGAACCAATTGTGCCAAAGCCTTTAAATAATACTTCCCCAGCATGGACAAAAAAACCTGCTGACCTTTCCAAAGAAGATTACGAAAATTTTTATAGAGAATTATATCCATACAATGAAACACCTTTGTTTTGGATTCATTTAAATGTAGATTATCCATTTAACCTTACGGGTATTTTGTATTTCCCTAAAATAAAAAACAGCTACGAAATACAAAAAGACAAAATTCAATTATACAGCAACCAAGTTTTTGTAACAGATGAAGTAAAAGATATTGTACCAGAATTTTTAATGCTATTGCAAGGGGTTATTGATAGTCCAGATATTCCGCTAAATGTTAGCCGTAGTTACCTACAAGGCGACCCTAATGTAAAAAAAATAAATGCACATATTACCAAAAAAGTAGCAGATAAGTTAGAAGAACTTTTTAAACAAGAGAGAGAAGAGTACGAAAAGAAATGGGAAAGCCTTGGCTTATTTGTGAAGTATGGTATGATGACGGATGATAAGTTTTTAGAAAAAGCGAACAACTTTTTTGTAATGGAAGATACCACAGGTAAATTTCATACTAAAGAAGAGTACGTAACTGTAACAGCTACACAAAAAAATAAAGATGGAAAACAAGTTATTTTATATACAACCAATCCTGTACAGCAAGATGCATATATACAACAAGCTATTGCAAAAGGCTATGTAGTTGTAAAGGCTGAAACACTTGTAGATGCTGCATTCATTAATACAGTAGAAATGAAATGGAATGATTTTGTTTTTACAAGAGTAGATGCAGATATTGCGGATAACTTAATTGACAAAACAGAAGCAGCAGAAAGTGTATTAACTAAAGAGGAAGCTGAAAAACTAAAAACATTGTTTAGCCAACCACAAGAAGGCTTAAATATAAATGTAGAAGTAAAAGGCTTAAGCACAGATGCGCCACCAGTAACCGCTACACGTCCAGAACAAATGCGTCGTATGAAAGACATGGCTGCATCAGGCGGAGGTATGGCTGCGTTTTATGCGCAAATGCCAGATGAAGTTGCATTAACTGTAAATGGCAATCATCCAATATTTAAAAATATTTTATCAGAAACCGATGCAACTCAGCAAGAAAAATTAGTGAAAAATTTAGCAGATTTAGCATTGCTTTCACAAGGATTATTGACAGGTAAAAATCTTACACAGTTTATAAGTAGGAGTGTGGAGTTAATGGAGAAGTAGGCGGCCCCCTAAATACCCCGAAGGGGACTCTTAGCCTATTATAAATTAATATGGAATAAAAAATTGAATTTCAAAAAAAACCTGCAAGCCTAATAGTTTGCAGGTTTTTTGCTTCGAACCCCGAAGGGGTTCACTTTGAGTAACTACGGGTGAAACCCGTGGTCATCATAAAATAGGGCTTGCCCTATTTTACGAAGATACTACCTTCCAAATAATGCATTTTCTTACTATAAAAAACTTCCTCATAACCCCACTCTAATAAAATATGTTTCTCTAAAGGGTTAATATAAATAATCGTCATTATCCTGGGGTTATTTTCCAAACTTGTTTCTATGTTTTCCATTACCCCACTCATTATGGTTTCATCAAATGGGTTAAACATAAAAATGCAATCTATATCATCATCTATATCAAAATAAAAAGCATCGTTGTTGTAAATTCTAAAATCTGTAGTAAAGTATTTTTCTTTTGTAATAGCAATATTTTTTTTAGAATGTAAAAACAATTCTTTCGATAATTCTATCCCACTTACTTTTCTTATTCCATAAGAAGCAGCCACACACATTGCTCTAGCTTTTCCACAGCCAATATCTAAAAAATGATAAAAAGTTTCTAGTTTTATTTCTTCAAAAAATTCTTGTAGCACATCATACGATATGGGCATGTATATGGTAGCATGAGAAATATCAATTCCTTTTTTTTCTAAGTTTTTTAGATTATCCGCACCAGTAGTGTTTATGCAATATTTTTTTTCGCCTCGTATTTCGTTGCGTATAATGTGCCATGCAATGGAGATGTTCCAATTGGTAGCTAGGTAAAAAAAATATTTTAAAAATTTCATTTTCGGGGATTCTTTAAATATCCGCAGTGGCGGAGACTTTGAACTTTACAATTTTTTAAAGTCCGTTTCTTTTTTGTAATTTGTTCTTTTAATAAAAAAGCAAAAATATAAATAAACCGTCCAATCAACTTATAAACCCTTCAACTTTCACGGCTTTCAAAGTCGCCCTTCGGGGGATTTAGGGAGCTATTTTCCGAACTCCTTACATCCACCACCATCAGCTGCAAACTCTTATTTCCATTCCATACATTTTCTTCTATTTTAAAAACAATATCTACAGGTTTGCTGTTCATTAGTAATGAAAATTTATCAGCCATATTAAAACCTATTCCATTTAAAACTGTTTCATGTTGTTTTACTACAAATTTTAAATGTGTTTCTTTTACAATTTTACTATAACCAAAATCTGTACAGTTCCTTGCCACAAAAGTTGGTCGCATATTTTCAGGGCCAAAAGGCTCCATACGAGAAATTATTGTGTAAAAATTATCTGTTATTTCATTGAAATTAATTTCTGCATCTATCACAATTTCGGGTATCAATAAATGTTCAGGAATGGTTGCAGAAACGACCTCTTCAAAACGTTTTGTAAATGCATTTAAATTTTGTGGAAGCATGGTAAGCCCCGCTGCTGCAAAGTGTCCGCCATAAGCCATCAATAAATCTTTGCATTCATAAATGGCTTCATATAGGTTAAATCCAGGTACGCTACGTGCACTGCCAGCTATATAATCTCCGCTTTTTGTAAGCACAATTGTGGGTCTGTGATAATGTTCGATAAGCCTACTAGCTACAATCCCCACCACACCTTTGTGCCAATGCTCACTATACACAACACAAGTTTTTTTATTTTGTAGCAACACATCTTCACTTATTATTTGTAACGCATCTTCTGTAATGCTGCTATCTGCTTCTTTTCTTTCTTTATTATCTGTGTGTAAAAGTTCTGCAAATGCTTTTGCTTTTTCTACATCTTTTTCAATAAATAATTGTACGGCTTTTTTTGCATCATCCATACGCCCTGCAGCATTTATACGAGGCGCTATTACAAAAACAACATTGGTTATAGTCATTATTTTTGTAATGCCGCCTAGTTCCATCAATGCTTTTATACCAGGCAATGGGTTGGTATTAATTTTATGTAAACCAAAAAATGCCAATATGCGATTTTCACCCGTCATAGGCACAATATCTGCTGCTATAGCACAAGCTACCAAATCTAAATAGCAATACAATTTTTCTTCTAATAAATTATAATATGCAGTGAGCGCACTCATCAATTTAAACCCTACACCACAGCCACACAATTCTTTGTAAGGATAATTACAATCTATTTGTTTTGGGTTTAAAACTGCAACGGCTTTTGGAATTATTTCTCCAGGCAGATGATGGTCGCAAATAATAAAATCAATACCTAATGTATTTGCATAATCAATAAGCTCAACAGACTTTATTCCACAATCCAAACATACAATTAATGAATAATTATTTGTAGCTGCAAAATCAATGCCCATCTTGCTTACACCATATCCTTCTCTGTATCTATGGGGAATGTAATAATCTAAATTTTGTTCTTCATATATTTCACACAAAAAACTATACATATTAGCTACTGATGTTGTACCATCAACATCATAATCACCAAATACCAAAATTTTTTCTTGAGCAGAAATGGCCTTATCAATTCTTTTTACAGCCTTTGCCATATCTTTCATTAGGTATGGGTCGTGCAATTTTTTTAGTGAAGGTAAAAAATATTCTTTTGCATTATTAAAGCTATCAAAATGCCTTTGTGTAAGAATTTTGCAAATGGTTTTGCTCACTTTTAAATCTTCGTAGAGAGAGTTTACTTTTGGCTCATTGGTGGGTAGTATGTTCCATCTTTTATGCAAGGGCAATTAGTATTTTCTATCGGTTGTATAGCGTACAAGCGATGCTAGCGCATTACTTACGTCAGATGAAGGAAATTGTTTTAAAATATTTAATGCTTCATCTCTATATTCAAACATTTTTTGTTCTGCATACTTTATGCCACCAGTTTTAACAACCGTATCTATTACCCACTTTACTTTTTCTTTATCTGTATTGTTGTTTTTTACAATGTAAATAATATCCCTCATTGTTTTTTTATCTACATTATTTAAAGTATAGATGAGCGGTAAAGTCATTTTTTTTTCCTTTATATCATTGCCTGTTGGTTTGCCAATATCTGCTGTACCATAGTCAAATAAATCATCTTTTATTTGAAAAGCAATACCCGTTTTTTCACCAAACAATTTCATTTGCTTAGTTATCTCATTGCTTTTTGAAGTACTATAAGCGCCTACACCACATGCTGACGATAGGAGAGAAGCTGTTTTATTTTTAATAATTTCAAAATATACAGTTTCATCAATATTTAATTTTCTAGTTTTTTCTATTTGCAATAATTCACCCTCACTCATTTGCCTAATGGCATCGCTCATAATATGTAGCTGTTCAAATTCATTATTTGATGTAGAAAGTAACAACCCTTTAGAAAGTAGGTAGTCACCTACCAAAACCGCTATTTTATTTTTCCAAATTGCATTTATAGAAAAAAAACCTCTACGTTCCATAGATTCATCCACCACATCATCGTGTACAAGTGTAGCGGTATGTAGCATTTCTACAAGGGCAGCTGCCCTGTATGTACTTTCATTTATCTCCCCATGTAGTTTTGCGCTCAAAAATACAAACATTGGGCGAAGTTGCTTGCCTTTTCGTTTGATAATATATTTCATTATAGTATCCAATAAAGCGGTATTGCTTTTTACGGCCTCGGCAAATTTTGATTCGAAAACCTTTAATTCTTCCCCAATAATATTTGTTACAAATTTCATTTTTAGAAACGGCAAGTTAATAAAGCAATCCTTGAAAACGTATTTTTTATGATAATAAAAGAATATAATCCTTAAATATTGATATTGTGCAACATCTATTTTGTGTTTTAATAATTTTTTTATTGTTTTTAGGTTAATTCTAGAATATTTATGAAAAAAAGTTTGTGCTTTTAAATCATCTTATATACATTTGCATCAATCAATCAGTATATTTTCGAAAATTTAACAATTATTAAGTTATGGTAAGCAAAAAATTAACATTATTATTAACCCTTTGTATGCTAGTATCTGCAAGTATTTTTGCACAAACTGGTAATAATAATGGGTACATGGGTGGTGGATACAGTATCTACGACTCTTCAGTAATCCCAAACAAAAGAATGGGACAAGCGAACGAATTTTGGAATAACAATTATTCCTTTCCTGCAAAACCACGTAATATGTGGGAAGTAGGTGTAAAAACTGGTTTTATGACAGTTAGTGGTGACGTAGCTACACAATTCATCACCGCACCAAATTTTGGTGTTCATGTAAGAAAATCTTTTGGATATTTATTTTCTCTTAGATTAGAATATGTTAATGGAACCGCTAAAGGTTTAAACTGGCAGCCTTCTGAAAACTATTTTAGAAATGAAGCTTGGTCTAGAAATGGTTATTATGGCCTATACAGAGAAAACAGTGGTGTTTTAAGACCAGCAACTATTGATGCAGTTGGTAATATAGTAAATGCTGCCCCTACAAAAGGACGTGACCTTGTTTATTATAACTACAAAACTAAAATTCAGGATTTAAGTTTACAAGGTATTTTTACTGTAAATAATATTCGTTTTCATAAGCAAAAGACTGGTATAGTTTTATATGGTGGTGCTGGTATTGGTATTACTGCTTTCCATGCTATGGTAAACGCTAAGAACGACGGACAAGGTGGTAATGGTAAAGGAGACTATGTAGCATTATTTAAATCTGTTAATGATGCTCAAAATCTTGGATTGTACCAAAATCGTAAGGCAACTATAACTGCTTTAAAAGCTGGGTTAGATGATACTTATGAAACTGAAGCTGAGAGTGAAATATC
>JAYUJS010000435.1:0-2561 GCA_043765095.1 Ferruginibacter sp. | reverse complement strand
ATCTGATTATTTCTAAGCCCAGAAGTATTTACTCTTAAACAGAAGGCATCCATCTTTACATAATCGCAACTGATAAAACTTTGTACCCTTGCTTTTGTGGTACCTGCAGGTGCAGTAGCAGTAATGCTGTAGTAAGCCAATTGCCCAAAGTTTGCATCCACATTTTGTGTAACCGCTACGTGTGTTTGCCCCAATATGGTGCCTGCTGCATTGCGGAAAACCAAACTTAATTTTGGGTTGCAGGTTAAGCCCGGCGCATGTGTTCCTGCAAAGCCACTAAAGGTTAATGAAGTGCCCGCAGCAATATTTACATCTTGGTAAACAGTTGAATTTTTATTGAAAGAATTATTAAATCCATTCTTATTCCCACATGCTATATAACCTATACCTGTTGACACTGTACCATTAATTGCTGTCCAGCCTGTTGTTCCATTTTCAAAATTACCATTGGTTAATAAATTACCAGATGTGTTTATACAATTACAATCAGGCAACAATCCAAAATCGTAAGAATTATTGGTATTGTTATTTGCACCTTCTGGCTCGCCGGCAAATACTAATGTAATGGTCAATCCTCTTATTTCATTTCCAACTTGCACAGAGCCATTGTCATCATTGTTTACATTATTATCAGGATCATTTCCATTTATAGTACTACTCACATAACCGGCGGGCATAACAGCACCTACAATATAATTACCCGGCGCAAGATTAGTAAATGAATAATAACCATTGGCATCTGTTATTGCTGTTGCTATTGCTGCGCCATCTGCCACATTATTATTATCATTATCTCTGTACAATTTCATTGCTATGTTTCTCATTCCATCTTCGCAACTATTGTTTATTCCATTATTATCTGCATCATACCATACCCTATTACCCAATGCCATTATAGAAGGAATAAATCCTGCATCCACCGTATTGTTTGTTTGGTTTAGGGTTAACACAATACCAGTTACTATTCCATTTATTGGATCACTATCTCTTGTATCATCATTATCAATATTACTACCTGTAGCACTAAAACCTGCAGGTGTAATAAATGAAACACAGTATGTAGCTGGTACTAAATTGTTGAAACTATACGCCCCATTATTATTCGTAACAGTTGTTGCTAAAATTGCATTTGCACTGTTTAATAAACGAACTGTAACGCCTGCAATACCCGGATCATTTGTGTTTTGAATTCCGTTTGCATTGTTATCTCTAAAAACAAAATTGCCAATAGATGAACAGTTGGTTGCAGCATTTACCAGAACGCTTCTTACAAGAGAGATACAGCCCGCAGCATTTCTTGCCGTTAAGTTATAAGTGCCAGGTGCCATTGCTGTAAATACTCCTGTGGTATTTGTATAACCACTACCTGTTATACTAAATGTTAATCCTGTTTTGGGTGATGTAACTGTTATCGTTCCTGTAGCTACTGTGCAGGTTGGTTGTGTAATTGTAGCTGTTGGCGCAGCAGGCAATAACTTTGGTGCAGCAGTTATAATTGCCGCTGTACTTGTACATCCATTCACCGTATTTGTTAGGGTAAAATTACCCGCAGTACTAACAATGATCGAAGAAGTGGTTGCAGCATTACTCCATAATAAAGTACCAGTAGCTGTGGTAGTAAGTATGGAACTTCCACAGTTATTTGTTACCGTTATATTTGGTGCAGTAGCAAGTGTAGGTACTGTTAATATTCCATTTTGATAAATAGGATAATAATTGGGTACAGCATCTTGTTGTACCAATGCAGCAGGTATAATTTGATAAATACCCGCTGCAAGATTACTTGTGCCCATGTTTGCATTCAAATTATTTCGCACGGTATATGTTGGTCCGGATGCCACAACACTGCTGTCTGTATCTTCATACTGATAAATTGTTTTTGTGCTTTTGTACAAAGGTTGCTCACCGTTACAACCTGCTATGGTATCTTTTGCTTTTACCAATAATGTATCTGGTATAATGGTAAGATTTCCTAGAGCATAAGTGATATCAAAATTTTCAGATATTAATACGCCTGGTGCTATCAACCAAGTACCCACAGTATATCCTGAAACCATATTCATAGCTTGGAAGCCAGAGAGCGAATCTGTAGGATCCGTGAAAACATCCAACGAATCTACAATCAACACTACATTCTCATTGGTTTCATTATTAAAGCTGTTGCTGTTTACTGCTTGCTTAGCATTTACTGCTTGTTTAGAATTCACCATTTGTTTTGCATTTACTGTAGCCAGGCCATTTACCGCTTGCTTTGCATTTACCGCAGCTTTGGCATTCACCGCTTGCTTTGCATTTACGGCTTGCTTTGCATTACGCAGTGTTGCATTGGCAGAATCATTTTGATAATCATAAATAGATGCAGGATCCAATGGAACAAATATTGTGGTATCAATTATAATTCCGTTTACGGCCTGCTTAGAGTTTACAGCCTGCTTTGCATTTGCTGTAGCTTTGTCGGTAGCCATAAAACTCATGTTAAGAAAATCAGCAGCCGTTAATCCATTCACTGCTTGCTTTGCATTTATTAATACCACTGCATTGCTCATGGGTGTTTGGTGCGT
>JAYUJS010000434.1:0-2565 GCA_043765095.1 Ferruginibacter sp. | reverse complement strand
CCATCATTATCAAAGTAGCAATGTAATTTTAGGTGTCAGTGCTGGCAAAAATGATTGGAAGAGTTTTGCGGCTAATAATCCGGAGAGAGTGAAGAAATAAAGCGTTGAATGTTGTTTGAAAATTGTTTAAAGAGTTGAAATGGAAATAACACAACAAAGAACTATATTGAATAGACTTTTATTATTATTAAAAAATAAAATTTATGAATTAGTTGATACTTAAAATTATAAAAATGAAACTACCTCACAACCCTAAATACCGGATACCTCCTATGCACCGGCTCATAATGTGGTGAACGTTTGTAAATAAAATCTAGTTGTGCAGAAGCATTTTTTGCAAATGTGGTATCACTATCTTTTTTTTGTTGTAATTCATTTTTTACAGCAGGATTATTTTTTAAAAATGCCGCTGCTGTATCTTCCCACCTATAATCACTGTATCCTTCTTTTTGTTGAAGTATAGCATCAAAAAAATTCCAAGTAAAAAAACTATCGTCACCTGTTGGTTCAAGCATTTCTATAATGTATCTGTTCATTACTTGGTTCATAAAAATTATATTGTCGCCTTTTAAAAAACGAATACTATCTATTTTCTCTTCTACTTTTACGGCATAATTTGCATGGTGTTTTTCGTAAGGCGTTACCCTACTTTTATAATCAACAATTTTATAAAGTAATACCAATATGGTTGTATCCTTTTGTAGTTTTTTTACAGCCACTCCGTTTAGTTTTAATCTTTCTACTACATCGTACCAGCCCACAGGTATAATATATGCATAAGGCTTTGTAACTATATTTTCTGGCTTGTAATAGTTATAAAAAGTTACCTCTTTTGTATAGGGTTTTGCATGGTTAAAAAACATTTTAGCCAAACCTGTGGCTTGGCTTATAGTTGTATCGTTTTCATATCCATTAAAAATAAATTTACTGTGCTGCGTATCATCAATAACCCATTTTAGTGGAAAACTTTGTTGCTTTTCTATCGCCATTAACGCTATTTTTCTTTTTGCTAACAGTGCTACTGCATTCAAAGATGCTTTGCTTATAAAAACATTCATCAAATCATAAGTAGATTGTACCCTTTCTTTATATGGCTTTAGCATGTGTGTTTCTGGTATAAAAGAAAAAGTGCCAAATAGTGCGGCATAGCCAGAACTGTATCTTGGTGTTTCATAAAACATATCTACCCCTTTATTAAAATTAGCAATTTCAAATTCTACATAAGGAATTAAATCCCACTTTTTTTCTTTCATACCAGTATAAATTTGTGGCTCAAAATTTTCTCTTAACCATGCACCAGCTATTGTACCCAATTTGTCGTATTGTGTTGTTATAAGCGTGATGGTATGTGCAAAATCTGCACCATCGCTTACATGGTTGTCTATTAAAATATCAGGGTTTAGCCAATGAAATATTTGTGCAAAAGATTTAGATTCTTTGCTATCGTTTTTGGTAAAATCTCTGTTTAAATCTAAGTTTTGGGAGTTGCCTCTAAAACCGTATTCAACTGGGCCATTTTGGTTTACTCTGCTTACTGCATTTCTATTTAAACAGCCACCAATATTATACACAGGTATTATAGCTAGCACAATATTATCAGGCAAAATAATTTTTCTATTTTTTATATCTCTCACTAATAATAAACTAGCGTCAATACCATCTGGCTCACCAGGGTGTATGCCATTGTTTATCATTATCACTACTTTATTTTTTGCATGCCAAAGTTTTGGGTCAAAGGTTTCATCATTGCTTATTAAAACGATATGCAATGGATACCCTGCATCGGTTTGTCCCATTTCTTTCATGCTAATAATATCGCTTACTTTATCAATATTCTTATAAAACTTTATTATGTCAAAATAAGTAGGTGTTTCTAGCCCGTTGGTTTTTTCAAAATTGGTTTGTTGTGCACGTATGTAAAAAGGTAAAAAAAGCAACATGATAATAATGATTTTTTTCATAATCAAATGTATGGGTAAAAATATAATTTTACACTATGCGGTATATTTCACACTAATAAACTAAGATAACAAAGCAAACAAAGAAGTTACATTTGTATTGATAAAGACTTACCGAATAAATCTGCAAAAAGTATTCTGTATATTTGAAAATATTTATAAAATTATGATTACTATACCTCCATACTTACAAAAAGGCGATACCATTGCTATTACCTGCCCTGCTGGGTTTATGCTATTAGAAAAAGCAAAGGAGTGCATAAAAAAATTGAAGTTAGAAGGTTACAAAGTTTTAGTAAGCAAAACAGTTGGTGGAAAATCAAAAAATTATTTTAGTGGTACTGATGATGAACGAACAGGTGAGTTTCAACAATATTTAGACGATGACAATGTAAAAGCAATTTTGTGTGGGCGAGGAGGCTATGGTACAGGTAGAATAATAGATAAGTTAAATTTTAAAAAATTTATACAAAATCCTAAATGGATTATTGGCTTTAGTGATATTACAATTTTGCATAGTCATATAGTTACTAATTTTAAAATAGCTACTATGCATGCGCCAATGGCTGCTGCGTTTGGTAATGCCGCACACAATCCTCAAAATATT
>JAYUJS010000433.1:0-2568 GCA_043765095.1 Ferruginibacter sp. | reverse complement strand
CTACAATACTACTTAACCTAAAATCTGGCAATACTATTTTTTCTTCGTAGGTACTAACCGTTACAAAACCTACGCGCAGCTCTTGTGCTTCTTCATCGTTCATTTCGCTGAAAGAAATGGTGTATTCGTATTTACAATTGGCTTCTATTTCCTCCTTATCAGTCAGTGCCAATGCAGTAGCCTCAGCGACTTCTTCGGATTGGTCTGCTGCTAAAAGTGACATACTCATACGGCTTTGGGTATTTTTTTCGGTTTGATAAGCCTTGAAAATCTCGTTGTTGTCGTAGCCTGTTACTTTGAAGTCTTCGGGATGATATATGGCTTGCCCTGCGATTTGCATGAGGTCGCTTGCATTATCGAAAACATCGAAGGGTTGCACTACTTTTGTATATTCGCGCATAGATTTAGCAATTTCATCTGGATTTTCGATTTTTTTATATTTTCTTTCTACCAAAAAGCGGCGTACCGTATAGTTTCGTTGGTTTCCAAATTCCCAAGAACGGAAGTTCATAGGCAACCAACGTAGCTTGATTTGCTTGTTTTGTTGGTCGTACATTCCTTTTGCTGAAATGCTGAGTCGCTCGGTGTTGTTGTTGGTTTGTGCGTTGCTTAAAAACGCCAAACTGATGAAGCATAGCAATACTACGTAGTGCTTCATGCTGTTGATGGTATTTTTCATTGTTGTATTTTTTTAGTTGTAAAAATTATTTTTTATTGTTGGTTTTTGGCTTATAGAGTTGTTGTTTTGTATTTTAGCGATTGTATCGGTTTGTTGCTTAGTTAGCTTTTTGTGCAATCTGCTGTACTGCTCACGCTGAGTGGAATTTATCCCGATACAGTCGGGGAACTCACAAAATACAGAGTAAGAGTTAGAAAACTCTTACTAGCAAGGGGCAAACTCCGACCCAGCTTATATTCCTAGCAGATTAAAATTATATCGTTCTTTTATCAATTCTGTAATTCTAATTATTTTTGAAATATCAAGATTTTCGTTCTCCATATACCTTATTTTATCTATTAAAGTTTTCTGAAGAGCATTTGAAAAATTCCATTTGCACGAAAATTTGTTATACTCAAATTTGTAAGTAAAGTAAAAAAAGAAAATACCAATTAAATTTGTTAAATCAAGTACAGATACATCTCCATTATTTATAACATCTATAATATCTTTCTCTAGTTGGATAAATAATTTATTCTCACCTATTTCATACGAATAATTTAATATATCCATATAAGTTGCTGTAATATCATGGTTTCCAAAGTCTCGATTCAAAACAAAATATTCATTTTTACCAAGTAAAAAATCTTGCTCCAATCCAAAAATAATTGCTTTTTTATAATTGTTCATTTTAGTGTATTTTTAAAACATTGTTTGTACCAAAAATATTTATAAAAGTTTGTAAACTATTGTTATGTGAAAACGACTCAGCATTAGAAATAACGACTTCTCTTGTTCCATGTTTTGTATAGCCTCCGGGTACCCAATATCCAGCATAAGCACCACCTTCGTTACCATTTGGTATATCAAATACAAAGCCTTTATTACCTTCAACTGTAACATAAAAAACCTCATCACCAGGCTTGAAATAGTTCCCTAAATCTAACTCTTCAACTAGAACATTTAAATCCTTTCCGCTCTTATTAAATTTTGTTATAACTGCATCCATTTCACTTTTTAGTCCAATAAATTTCCTAGGTGCTATTGTTGCATAATTAGGATTTGATAGATCTCTAAGTCTAATAATAAATGCGCCTCCTTCCTGATTAAACTTATTGATGTGGTTAGTAATATATGCAGCATCTAAATAAGTTGAAGGAAGCTGTATATCTGGCTTTAATTTATTAACAGAAAAAGAACCATTTTCTAATTTTGCTAAGACTTCTCCTGTCTTTGTCAAATATGATATTGTATTACCATTTGAACTAAATTTAACACCTCCTATTGCTAGTCGATAATGAACACCTTTTATCGTATTGGAAAAACTATTGAAACTTGAAGGTAAATTCCCAGCATCTTCTAAAATACTCTTAATCTTCTGCGCACCATTAGTCTGTTTAGCTTCAGCCTCAATAAAAGCAGCATATTCTGCTTGCAAAGCCTTATTACTTGCAAACATATCACTTTCGTTTAAGTTTTTCAAGGCTTTGAGCAAATTTGTTTCTGAAATGCCAAGTGCAGTAATGTCTATATTAAATTTTGTTTTTAATATTGCTATGGATTGATTGTAAGAAATCAATGCTCTGAACTCAGCTTGATTGGCAGCAGAAATGCTTTTTGCCATTTCTTTGCCATTTATCATTGCTTGTGTGAATTCATCTACCGTAGAAGTTGTAATATTAGCTTTTTTCTTAAATGGCTGCATACCACAAACTGTTGTAGTACTTTCAAACAAGGTTTTCTTAGAAAAACTACCTGCGGCTGGGTCGAAGGACATTACAAGTATATCGCCAACCATCATCATTGATTTTTCAAAAACTTCTTTTGTTCTAAATTCACAATCGTATATTGGATTGTTGGAGAACGTAGTTAGATCGGAAGAGCGTCGTGTAGGGAAAGAGTGTGACATT
>JAYUJS010000432.1:0-2568 GCA_043765095.1 Ferruginibacter sp. | reverse complement strand
ACAATCAGTTGCTTGTACTGCTGCATCAAAATTTGCACCACTACTTACATCAATGCTTAGTGCATCTGTTTTTACAGTATTGGTAGCAGTTAAAGAAGAGCCACTGCTTGCCATCAATTTATTTATATTCTTAAAAGTTATAAAAGCATTCAATTTTAAACCCTTTTTGTTATTGTTATTCCACCCTTTTTCTTTTGTTTTATAAAATATTTTAAGTACCCCATTTTTATCTACTTCTGTATTTATGTTTTCTGTAAGCTCATCTTTTGAAGAACTGACCACCACGCTATTTTCTTCCCCTTGCGTTATTTGTACTGTAATACCAGTTGCACTACCTATACCACTAAAATCACCCACGTTTCTTGTTTGTTTTGTTTGTGCCAATACAATTGTAGAAAAAAATAAAGCAGTGGCTGTTAATAATTGTTTCATTTTAAATAGATTTTTATGTTAAAAAATGATAATACTTCCTTTATACGTTTGAGATATATATTTGTTACAAAAAAATAAAAAATCATTTTTATTTTTTCCATGATACATTTGCATTTTAAATTTATCGCCTGAATTTTCCGGGGTGCTACCTACATGTGGCTGAGATATTACCCGAATAACCTGCTCAAGATAATACTTGCGAAGGGAGAAAAGTTTATTTTATAACCGACATTACTACTCGGAATATTCAGCACAAATTATTTACATGAAATTATTATTAAGTGCTTGCTTACTTTGCCTTACAGCAATTTCTTATGCCCAAAGTGAAAAACAATTTAACGATACAAGTTTATTACAACCAATAGAAGTAACGGCTGTAAAAGCAACTGAAAAAAATCCATTTGCAAAAATAAATTTAACCAAGGCAGATTTAAAGCAAAATAATATTGGGCAAGACCTCCCATTTATATTAAACAATACCCCGAGTGTGGTTGTAAACTCTGATGCAGGCAATGGCACTGGCTATACAGGTATACGCATACGAGGCACAGATGCAACCCGTATAAACGTAACGCTCAATGGCATTCCGTACAACGATGCTGAAAGCCTTGGTACTTTTTTTGTAGATATGCCAGATATTGCTTCAAGTGCTAGCAGCATACAAATACAAAGAGGTGTAGGTACTTCTGCCAATGGCGCAGGCTCTTTTGGTGGCAGTATAAATGTTAGTACAAATGAACTGGTAAGTAAGCAGAATATTGAGGTAAACTCTACCATTGGCTCCTATGGTTTGCTTAAAAATACATTGCTTTTTAATAGTGGTATTTTTAATAAAAATTTTACCATAGATGCTCGCATGAGCAATATAAAAAGTGATGGTTATATTGATAGAGCTACTGCAAGGTTAACATCTTACTTTGTAAGTGCTGCTTTTGTAAATGCTAAAAACAGTGTACGCTTAAATGTTTTTACAGGCAAAGAAAAAACATACCAAGCGTATTATGGCACTTTTGAAGATAGTTTAAAAACCAATAGAACCTTTAATAGTGCTGGCACAGAGCGTGCAAGCTCGCCTTATGAAAACCAAGTAGATGATTATACACAAACACATTATCAATTATTTTATACTCACAAGTTTAACCAATATTTAAAAAGTAATGTGGCTATTTTTCTTACAAAAGGGAAAGGTTTTTATGAGCAATATAAAGCTGCACAAAAATTTTCTAAATATGGATTACCTAATTATGGCAGCACAAAAAAATCAGATATGATTAACCAACTATGGTTAGATAATAATTTTTATGGCACTATATTTTCATTGCAATACGACAAAAAAAATACACAAGTAATTGTTGGCGGGGGCTATAACCGCTATGAAGGGCTGCACTTTGGTAAAATTATTTTTGCAACTGTACAAGCTGCTGTGCCGCTCAATTATGAATGGTACAATACACCTGCACGCAAGTACGATTTTTCTGCTTACGCAAAATGGACACAATCTTTTGGTCAGTATTTCCAAACATTTGTAGATGCACAAATACGAAATGTTGATTACAACATAAATGGATTTAGAAAAAATCCTACCTTGCAAGTTGCTACTACCAATCTTTTTTTTAACCCAAAACTGGGTATTACATTTTCAAAAAATAACCTAAAACTCTATGCATCTATTGGGCATGCAACTAAAGAGCCAAATAGAGATGATTTTGAAGCAAATGTTGCTAAACTACCTACTCCAGAAAAATTAAATGATATAGAAACAGGCATTGAATACAAAACAAAGAATATAAATATTGGTGCCAATTTTTATTACATGCAATACAAAAACCAACTAGTACTTATTGGCAATGTAAATGATGTGGGAGCCTATACAAGAACCAATATTAACGATAGTTATAGGACAGGAATAGAATTTTTCGGCAATACAAAATTGAATAAAATAATTTCAGTTTCAGGCAATATAACGCTTAGTAAAAACAAAGTGAAAAAATTTACTGAGTTAATAGATAATTATGATAACGGAACTGTATTTACTAATTTTTATGACGAATCTGACATTTCTTTTTCCCCAAATGTAATAAGCAGTTTTGTAGTTAATATAAACCCTGTAAAAAACACTTCTCTTATTTTTACTAG
>JAYUJS010000431.1:0-2571 GCA_043765095.1 Ferruginibacter sp. | reverse complement strand
ATGAATCTAAGAATTGTAATAAACTTACTTTTGCTCCTGCAATAGATTTATTATCAATATTATCTACAATTTTTCCTTTTATAACAAATTTTTGGGCTACAATAGTTTTTATAGAAAATAATAACAATAACATCACCACATACTTTTTCATATTATCTATTTATTATTTATTTAGACTAAATTTTTGCAGATAAATTTAAATACAAAGTTGGATAATATTATTAAAAACGAACTGTTTCTTTATAAGCGGTATTTTTAATTTTTATTCTGTTAAATTGCACTCCTAAAATTAATTTTATATGATGTATAACAAAATAGTATCAGTTACAGGTTTAGGTGGTTTGTATGAGTTGGTTTCTTCTAAAGCTGATGGTGGTGTGGTAAAAAGTTTAGAAGATAAAACATCAAAATTTGTGAGCAATCGTATACATAGTTTTTCGCACTTAGAAAGTATAGAGGTATTTACAAAAGAAGATAATGTAAACCTTACAGAAGTTTTTTTAGCCATGCAAACTAGCAATGAAACAAAGCCAAATGCAAAAGCAGATACAAAAGCAATAAAAGCATACTTTGAAAAAGTGTATCCAGATATGGATTTTGAAAGAGTGTATGCCAGCGATATGAAAAAGATGGTGAAATGGTTTGAGATTTTAGTAAATGCGGAGATAGAAATAAAAACAACTACACACGAAAAAGGTGACGAAGAAAATACTGAAGATAAACTTGCATTAGTAGAAAAGAAAGCGGCTACAAAATCTGTTACTCCAAAAGCTGCTGCAATAAAAAGTGGCCCGGCAAAAAAAATAAATACACCGAGAAAAATGGCTTAATGATTTTAGATTTTTTTGTGTTTATGGGTCTCTATTAATATTGTATTTCATAATTACTAAAACCAATAAGATTTTATATTCTTATTGGTTTTTTGTTTTTAATGGTTTATCCAAAATCTTGCAGTAGCACTACCCAATAATACTAAGTGGCAGTTTTGTATTTTCAATAAATGAGAAAAGACTATCATACCATTGTCCTCATTTTAGTGGAACAGACATCTAAAGTACCTTTCATTCTATCCAATATCCAACTCAACTGCAAAGCAGTTGAATATCTATGTAGCCTAGTGTAGGACTAGGCTGCTTATGAAGCGATAACTGTCTATACAAACTCATCAAATTGCATAATCATAAGCAAATTTAAGTCAGATTGGCAGAAAATTGGCTACTGAAAAATTTGGGTTTAAAATACTTTTATGAGTGACTTATGCAGGCTTGACATTGGATTATTCACACAAAAAAACCCATCATTTAGAATTGATGGGTTTTCTAATTTTTTAAGCTACAAAGATTATGGTTTCACACCACCTTTTATTGGTGTAATGGGTTGTACATTTTCTATATTATTTCTGCTACCAGCATTTGTATTTCTCAACTTTTTCCAACTATTTCCATCATATAAAAAAGCTATTATAAACCAAATAAATAATACCAAAGGCACTGTAATAGTCATTATCATATTTTTCACTTCATCTCCAAGGTGCATAAATACAGATACAATATAATATGCTTTTAAAAGGGTAAGTATACCAATTATAATTTTAGCAGTAAGCACCACAGCATGCCCAAGCCCTGGTCCACCACCGTTTTCACTTTTAAAATAAAGAAATAGCCCTATGGCTAATTCTATTATAGTTACAAAAGAAAGCAACCAAAATATTTTCCAAATTCTACCTGTACCCTCATTGTGACCATGTGCATGTGAATGCTCAGAAGATATTACTGTATTTTCGCTCATATAAATTAGGTAATAGATGTTAGATAGTAGTATCAAGACTAAAATCAAACTATTTAAAAATTATTTTCAATTTGAAAGTATGAGTCTTAACACTAAGTAATAAATACTCAATACTAAGTACTATACTAGATAAAAACACAAGAATACAAAAACCCAAACCAAATCAACAAAATGCCAGTATAGCCCCGCCTTTTCTATCATTTCATAATGACCTCTCTGGTCAAAATGCCCAAGCTTTGTTTTAAAATACATAATTATATTGATAACCACACCGCTAAATACATGAAAACCATGGAACCCTGTAATGCCAAAGAAATAACTACCAAATGCAGGGCGACCGACATTATTTACATGTAATTCTGAAGTGCTTATAAGGTTTGTTAATTCTGCATTGCTCATAGATGCTGCATTATGTGTAGCATGAGCTGCTTCAGTTGCTCCATGATGAAACGTATTAGCTATTTGCACCAAAGTTTCGTGTGGTGTTTTTTGCAAAGCTACCAACATTGCCTCATGCGATGTAGGTAAGCCCCAAGGGTTTGAACTAGCAGTAGTATTCATTACTGATAATGTACCATTTTTAAGTAAAGCTACATGCTCACCAGTAAGTAAATGCGTCCATTCCCAAGCTTGGCAACCTAGGAAAGCAGCACCGCCAATAATAGTCATAATCATATATTTCTCTACTCCCTTTCTATTCATATTATGCCCTTCGTGTACAGCAAGTACCATAGTTACAGAGCTAAAAATCAAAATAAACGTCATTACACTCACAAAACCCAA
>JAYUJS010000430.1:0-23068 GCA_043765095.1 Ferruginibacter sp. | reverse complement strand
TTTTTTGCATTCAATAAACTTCCCTCTGGCGCCCACACATGTATAGGCCTAAAGCTTCCTTCGTTGTTAGGCACTTCGGGGCTAAACACACATTTAATAGGGTATGCAGAATATGCAAAAACATAATTGAGTACTGCATTTATAGCCAAGCTATGTGCTGCAGATGTGCCTGTATAATCTACAAAGATTTCATCATCGTTTATGGTAACAGCGCATTTAAAATGTACGGGTTCTTTTAAACCATCACCATCAGCATTGTATTCACTTTTGTATGTGCCATTGGGTGCAGCTTTTATTGAAGCACGCATTGCTTTTTCACTTGCCGCTATTATCTGAAATCCTAGCGCATCTATTTCACTCAAATTATTTTCTTGCATCATTCTATGTAAGCCTTTTATGCCTTGGTTGTTAGCTGCTACCTGTGCTAGTATATCACCAATGGTTTGTTTGGCGGCTCTTACATTTGTTTCAATAATACTAAAAATAGTATCGTTTTTTTTACCCTCGTCATACAATTTCATTGGAGGTAAATACAACCCCTCTTCATAAAAATCTTTTGCATTAGCTCCCCATAGTGTACCACCAATATCTGGAGAGTGAGCAATGTAGCCAATAAAACCAATAAGTTTCCCCCTCAGCCCCCCCTCCAAAAGAGGGGGGAGAAAAAATAGGCGTAACGATTCCTATATCTGGCTTATGCCCTGCACAAAGCCATGGGTCGTTGGTAATAACAACATCGCCTTGTTTACAACTTTCTATAGGAAAAAAATCTTTTATCAATGCCTTTACTAAAAAGGGAAGTACTCCTAAAAAAGATGGAACACTCACACTACTTTGTGCCAATGATTGCCCTTTAGTATCCATAAGTACCACTGCAAAATCAGCACTCTCTCTAGTAACAGCAGAAAATGCAGTACGTTGTAATGTAGTACCAGCTTCATCTACAATAGATATGAGGCGTGCCCATAGTACACTTAAATCTATTGGGTTAAAAAATGGTTACTTCATTTTTATTTTTGTATGTCAAGTTCTAGATTAAATCAATTAAAATATTCTTATACTCATCTATACAAACCGTACTATTATGCCCTACTACTGTTGTACTTTCAAATTCTTCAATAATACAAGGGCCTTTTATTTTTTTATTTGGCTCAATAGAATATCGTTCATAAACAGGGGTTTCTTCATATTCATTACCCCAATACACTTTTCTTTTTCCTTTTAATGCTTTGGTATGTTTTCCTATTATTGCTTGGTTAGGAATTAGCTCTGGCGAAGAACCACTTACCAGCACACGCCATGTTACAAATTCTATGGGGATATTATCAATATCTCTACCATACCTCAACCTATATTCTTCTTTAAAATTTTGTTCAATTTCAGCAATAGATTTTTCAGATAATTTTCCTGTAGGAATATTTATGGTTATCTCATGCCCTTGCCCTGTGTAACGCATATCCGAAACAATACTCACTTTGCCATCTTTATTTTTTATGCCTGCTTTTTGTAAAAATGCAAAACCTTTTTTTTGCATATCTTCAATCATAATATTTACTTTTTTCCAATCCATCATATTTAATCTGCAAACATAGCTTGTTATTTCTTCGGTAGCTACGGGACTTACTAAAAAGCCTAAAGCACTTAATACACCAGCACCTGCGGGAATAATTAATTGTGGTGAATTCATTAATCTTGCAACATTAAAAGCATGCACTGGTCCAGCACCCCCAAAACCAAGCATGGGAAAAAACCGTGGGTCTAATCCTTTTTCTATAATATGAACTCTAGCAGCATTGGCCATATTTTTATTTACAATTCTATGTATACCCCAAGCAGCCTCCTCTACAGATATTTTGAGAGGGTCTGCTATTTTATTTTTCATAGCAGCAATGGCTTTATCTTTTTTCAAAGTCATCGTTCCTCCTAAAAAATAATTTTCATTTAAAAAGCCTAGTATTAAATCTGCATCTGTTACTGTTGGGTTTTCGCCCCCTTTATTATAACATGCTGGCCCAGGTACTGAAGATGCACTTTCTGGCCCTACAGTTAACAATCCTAAATGATTGATGTGTGCAATACTGCCTCCACCAGCACCTATTTCAATCATATCAATAACAGGTATACGCACAGGTAAACCACTGCCTTTTTTAAATCGTTTTTCTCTTGCTGCTTCAAAGTAATTGGTAATTTGTGGCTGCAAATTTCTTATCATGCTAGCTTTTGCGGTGGTGCCTCCCATATCAAATGCTACCAAATCTTTTTTGCCTATTAGCGTACCAAAATACACTCCTGCCATTGTACCACCTGCAGGGCCACTTTCTAATAAATGCACAGGTGTTTTTCTTGCACCTTCTACGGTAGTTAACCTGCCAGCACTATTCATTATGTGTATGATACCGCTAAAGCCTAGTTGCTGCAAATTGCTATTTAAGTTCTTTAAATATTGGTCTGTAAGCGGCTGCACATATGCATTCATAACCGTTGCACTCGTACGTTCGTACTCACGTATCTCTGGCATTACCTCGCTACTCAATGAACAAGTTAATTTTGGAAATTTCTTTTTTATTAATTCACCAATTAGCTTTTCGTGCTTTGTATTAGCTTAAGAATGTAATAAGGAAACGGCTACATTTTGCACCCCTTTTTTTTGCAAAGCCAATAAAGATTTTTCTACTGCTTCAATATTTATTTTCTCTAAAACTTTACCATTTTTATCTACTCTTTCTTGTACACCTTTCCTTAATTCTCTTGATACTAAAGGCTTGGGCATTGTTATAAAAATATCATAAATATCGTAACGCATTTCTCTACCTATTTCTAATACATCTTCAAAGCCTTTGGTAGTAAGCAATGTAATTTTTGCACATTTGCGTTCTATCACCGCATTGGTAACAAGCTTAGTACCATGTACCAATGTAGAAACATTTTTTATTGATTTATTATGTTGCTGTAAGAGTTCATTTACTCCATTTAAAATACCTAAAGTAGGGTCAGGATAGGTAGTAAGGGTTTTTCCAAAGTATAGCATTCCATTGCTATTATCTAGCAATACTAAATCTGTAAATGTGCCACCAATGTCTATGCCGAGTTTCATTTTAAATAACTAAATGAGATGAATAAAATATAGTTAACAATATTAACTATATTTTTTTATGAATAAATTTTATTTACCGTAAAATATATTGTATATAACTAAAACAATTGTAAAAAGAAAAGATAATTATAAAAAACTTTTCAACATAAAAATAAATACGATTTAAAATATATTATTCGCCAACTTAGTCCTTTTTATACCTAAATTGGCGAACTATAGGAAAATTTTATTTTAAAATTTCGCTGCTAATTGAATAAATCTTCAATTTTTATTTGATTGGTAATTATACTATCGTAGTATTTATTTATAACTGCACCATTGGCTGTAATAAGTGTAGTAAAAATATTTTTTTTAGTTTTTGTGCTAGTCAAAAATTGTGCTTTTTTATGTTGCAATTGGTCTGTATATACTTTTGTTAACTCATATTCTGTATCATAAAATTTAGCTTCACAAAGATTAATACAATTATCGTTTCTATCTATTACTAAATCTATTTGTGCACCTTTATTATTTATAGTCCCTTTTAATTGCCAGCTATAATCAGAAGTTAATACAGCACTTATGCCTAAGCTATTTTTTATATTTTCTACATGTCTCAAACATAAGTTTTCAAAAGCATAGCCACACCATGTTTTATAGGTGATAGAATTATCTATTTTTACCCAATCATTTTTGCCTACTTTCCCTTCTATAAATTTTAAATAGAAAATACTATACTCATCCATTAAACGGTACAATGTATCTTCCTTTGTTTTATTGATAGACAATATTTGTGTTATAAAACCACAATAAATAAGTTCTTGAAGCATAGTGGTTAAACCGCCACCACTACTAAGTTTTGTAAGTTTAATAATTTCGCTACGTGTTAACCCTTTATTTTTTTTAGCCAATGCTTTAACAATGGCTACATGATCTTCGCTATTTTTAAATAATGCTGCATATAAATTACCAAATTCTCCCTTTAGGATAGCCGTTTTTGCGAAGTATCATTTTTGAATAATTTGTTGCACACTCTGCCCTTGTTCTAGACCATTTAAGCAAAAAGGCACACCTCCTACAGCCATATACAACTTGACAATATCTTTCAATACAAGGTCTATTTTTTAAGTTTTAAATAGGCTTGTGTTTCTTGTAGTGTAAAAGGCTGCAAAGCTATTCTACAGGTAATGCGCTTATGAAAACCTCCTCTATTGTTTATAATTTTATCAATAATCCATGAAGCCGCAGAGCCGCATATTATCAAAATTATATCGGTTCTCTTTGATACGTATTGATTACAAAAATTATCTAGCGCTGCTTTAGAACTAAATTTAGGTGTATCAAACTAAGATATTTCATCAAAAAAAATTACCTTTTTTGTAATTGTTTTAAATGTATTTAATATATTGTTTTAAAACAGCAAATGCTTTTAACCAAGATGTTGGTTCACCGTTTTTTGCATTCTTAGAAAAATATTCATTTAGGGTTAAGTGAAATTTTCTAGTTGTTGCGCTGTATTTTTTTCGTGCTAGCCGCTGCAATCAAATATCATTTAGTTTGCAAACACTTGCCTTAGAAGGAATGTTTTACCTTTACGCCTGCGTCCGTACAAAGCAATAAAGCTAGATTGTGTTTACCACAGCTGCTTTTTTAATATTTGTATTTCTTCCTCTCTACCTCCTAAACTCATGGTATAAATTATTTATTAAAATAATTATTATTCGCCAACTTGTGGTAAAAAATGATTAAGCTGGCGAATAATAATTTTAAGAAGTGAGTATTAATGGTACTCTTCGCCGCCACTTACGTTCTTTGCCTCTCCTGTAATATAAGAAGATTCGTCGCTGCAAAGAAATGCAACTGCTTTAGAAATATCTTGTACTAGGCCTGTACGACCCAATGGATTCTTATCAACAATTGCTTGCAAATAGCTATCATAATCCATTCCTATTTTTTCGCTAAAAAATTTATTTTGCCAATCACCAAGGCCTGTAGTTATATAATTAGGGCAAACAGCATTTACCCTTATTTTATATTTACCCAGTTCTACTGCGTTGCTTCTTGTAAGCCCAATAAGCCCATGCTTGCTGGCTGTGTAGGCTGCTGCAAAAAGAAACCCGCTTTTAGCCGCTTGTGATGCAATGTTTACAATACTACCGCCATGGCCTTGTTGCTTCATTTGTATAGCTGCATGCTTGCTACATAAAAATGCACCTTTAAGATTTACGTCTAATACAGCATCCCAACTTGTTTCTTTAAACTCGGTAAAAGCTTCCATAATATAACCTACACCAGCATTGTTTATAAGTATATCAATTTTGCCAAAAGCACTTACAGTTTGTTCCATCAAATTTTTACAATCAGCTTCACTTCGTACATCACAAGGTACTGTAATTACTTGTGCGCCTAGCTCTTTGCAAGCAATTGCTATTTCTTCCATTTCATATGTAGCACCAATATGCTCAGCAGCAAATTCATTTCCTTTGGCTATGCCAATATCTGCAATTACGATATTGCAGCCCTCGCTAACTAGGCGCAATGCTAAAGCTTCCCCGATACCTTTGTGACGGCCAGAACCTGTAATAATTGCTACTTTATTTCGTAAATTATACATGAGAAAAATTTGATAATTAGCCAATGTGTCAACTAGTCAATGAGATTATGTTATAATGTTATAATGTTATAATGTTTTAATTGGCTAATTGGCTGATTAAATTATTGTCTAATTTTATATATCATTTGCTACAATAAACATTGGATTATCTGCAAATTCTCCAAATGCTTTTGCGCCAGCTTGTACATCCTCTCTACCAAGGTCTGCAAAAAATACATCCATATCTTTTACTTTTATCATTTCACAATACTGATAAGGAGAGGCAGTTACAGTACCGAGTAAATTGCCCATTTTCATTACCTTAAAATCACTTATAGATTGCAATGATTTTACTGTTGGAATGTCTTTAAATTTCGCCCAAGTTTCATAATCTGAAATAAATGCACCAGCTTTTAAATTAAAGAGAACTACTATTGTTGCCATGGTGATTTGGTTATTAATTATTGGTTGATTGGTTATCTGTTTACTAAGCCTGTCTATTAATAAGAAAAGTTTTTAAAGATAAAGTTAATAGCCCTTGCATACTATTTAGTAGTAAAGTAACGCCTCTATCTGTTAAGTCTTTTGCTTGCTCGGCTGTAGCGGCTACTGTGCCAAATATTTTACCTGCTTTTGTTACTATTTCTATTGCTTCGTTTATTATATTTTTTACTTCATCATGGTTAGGACCATCTACAAAACCCATACTCAAAGCCAAATCTCTTGGGCCTAAAATAAATCCATCTACGCCATCTACTTTTACCATTCCGCTTAGGTTTTGTAAACACTCCATCGTTTCTATCATGGGAAAAACCAGGGTTTGCTCATTGCTGTAATTTATATATTCTGCTTGCGAAAGCTTGCCTGCCATATAATTGGACGAACGCACAGGCCCTAGCCCACGCTTACCTTTTGGAAAATATTTCACAAAAGATAATAACTTTTTACAATCATCCACTGTATTTGTATTAGGCATCATTACACCCATGCAACCTGCATCAAAATATTGCAGTATCATTTTTTCGTCTATAGTATTTATTCTTGCTAAAGGCGTTATGCCAGCACTCTCACATGCACGTATCATGTGTGCAACTTCGCTTATGCTTATCGCCCCGTGCTATGCATCCATTATATAAAAATCCATGCCACACATACCAATGTACTCACATATTGTAGGGTCGGTTGTGGGAGATATTACAACGTAAGATGCTTTTTTTTCTAGTAGTCTTTTTTTTAATAAATTTTCTTTCATAACTTAGTAATTAGCTATTTAGCCAATTGTGATAATTAGCCAATAATGAACACAATTGGCTAATTGACAAATTATCACATTGGCACAATTTTTAATGTAATTCCGCAATAGAACCATCCGCCATTTTTTTCTAATAAAATTCATTAAACCACCTTCTGCTGCTACTTCTGCTACAAATGGTGCAACAGGAACACTGTTAAACTCTGTACTTTTAGTTATATTATTCACCATTCCTGTTTCAGAATCGTTCTCTAATTCATCACCAGTATCACAACCAAGGTTCATATCTCTTGCAGTTATAAATGGCATGCCGTAATTAATGGCATTTCTAAATTGCAATCTAGCAAAACTAGTTGCAAATACCGCTTTAATATCGGCGCCCATTAAACCTGTAATACAATGCTCTATACTTTTGACACCACCAGCAAAATTATGACCTGCTACTATAAATTTATAACCACAATCTTTAAAGCCATTTTCTTTATTAAATGCTTCGTCTACCCCAGCCATTACCCATTTACTATTTTCAATGGGGTCTATTGCAGATGTCCAATATTTTTGTATTATCATATCAAACGACATTACGTATGTTTTAGCAACCCAACATGTTCCTTTTATAATCATTTTGTAAAATTTGTCAATTAGCCAATGTGATGATTAACCAATTCTTTAAAATTAAAGTCTTGTTTTAAAATTATAAATTTACTACCTAAAGTGAAAAAGTTCTAGGGTCTGTTATTTCACCAGTAATAGAACTTGCCGCAACAACCGCAGGACTTGTTAGATAAATCTGTGCATTTTTGCTTCCCATTCTACCTTTCATATTTCTATTACCAGCACTCAACACTACATCACCATCGCCTGCTACGCCTGTATGTATACCTGCGCAAGGCCCGCAGCTACTGGTTTCAAAAGCTGCTCCTACTTTTACCAATGTTTCTATATATCCTTTTTGCAAACACTCCAAATACACATCTGTACTAGCTGGTATACAAATCATATTTATAGAACGATGTATTTTTTTATCTTTTAAAATCTCCGCCATTATTGCAAAGTCTTCGGTGCGCCCATTGGTACAAGTAACTACAAATGCTTTATTAAATTTTGTACCTAATAGTTTTTCTACGGGTACTACATCATCTAGTTTATCTGGCTTGCTTACAGTAGGTCCTACATTGGTTACATTTACTTCGTACATTGATTTGTAGTGAGCATCTTCATCACTTTCTATAAAATCCCATTGTTCGTTTGTTCTTCCTGTGAGGTATTCTTGTGTAATTTTATCGGGAGCTATGATGCCATTTTTTGCACCAAGGTCTACGGTCATATTACACAAAGTCATACGACCTGCCATACCCAAGCTTTCAATTGCTTCGCCCATAAACTCTAGTGTTTTATAAATTAAATGCCCGTTCCAATGCATCATATCCATTATATGTAAGCTCAAATCTTTTGCCATTACCCACGGTTGCCATTGCCCTTTTATTACAAACTTTACACTCTCTGGCACTCTAAACCAGCACTTACCTGTAGCCATAGCAATTGCAGCATCTGTAACGCCAATAGCATTGCCTACTGCACCTACCGCACCACAAGTATTAGCATGGCTATCGGTACCTATGCTTACTTTACCTGGTAATACATGCCCTTGCTCTACCATTATTTGATGAGCAATACCTTGCCTACCGAGGTCATAAAAATTAGGAATATCATAACTGTTTACAATATCTCTCCACTCATTAAGCATGGTTGCAAACTGCTCTGTTGGTGGGGGTGCAAGGTGGTCGCTTACACAAATCACTTTATTTTTATCAAATAGTTTTTTAGCTGTCGATAAACTTTCAAATGCTTTAAAACATGTTTTACCAAGGTAGTCCATCGTCATAACTGTATGCACATCTACCCAAACTAATTCCCCTGGCTTTGACATTTCTCTGCCACTGTTTTGCGCCATTATTTTTTCTGTAATTGTCATTCCCATAATACTTTTTTTACTTATTATCTAGCTTCATTAATGTATGACTTTTGTTCATAATGATCCATAGGTATTTCTTCTTGGCTAGATGTTTTCCATTCTTCAATCATGGTCAATCCTTCAAAAACTCCATTGCGTGTATGCTGCCAAACCCTTGTTCGATGTGTATTTGAAATAGGTGTTATCATTTCATATAACATAGTACCTGGTTCTTGCAAATAACTCCACCAAAGTAAAATATTCTTTCCACCATTTGCTTCCCACGCTTCTCCAATTATACGTGTGTTATCATATTTCATTACGCCTTCTTCATTAAAAAAACTCGTACCAAAATTGTGAAATTCTGTGCGACCATTATCAAATTCGTAAAAATTTGTTTGTCGCCATTCGTTGCCATCAAGTCTAAGGGTAAGTTTACTTTTGTGTTTAAACATTATCGTAGCATCTGCTGCTAGCCTTGTATAAGAGCCTTCCCATATACCACTCATAGGAGGAAATAATTTAAAATTCATTAGTGCATTTTTTAAAATCAAAAATTAATTATTTATATAATTTAGATTTATTTTTTTATTTGATTAAAGCAGTTAAATCTAAATTAGTTAAAGAAGTTAACTAATTTAAAAATTAAAATATGAATTATTTGGTTAACTATTTTAAAATTTAGCAAAAATGATAAAAAATTATTTTTAAAAAAAATTTTTTAATACTTTAATGTGCTTGTTTTTAGTAGGTTTTGCAAGCAAAGCGCAAGTAAACATTTTGGGTGCTGTGTTAGATGAAAACAAAATGCCACTAGAAGGAGTTTCTATTACAGAAAAAAATAGTAAAAACGGTACTATATCAAATGCAAGTGGTAATTATAATATTATAGTAAAAAATGCAAATGCAACTTTAGTTTTTTAATATTTAGAAAAAAAATCATTAACCGTAAAAGTAAATGGGCTTACAACTGTAAATGTAGTTTTAAAAAATGACCAGTCTGACCTTGGTACATTAACAGTGACTGCTGGGAGAAAACCAACTAGAAAAATAGAGACCACTACAGCAGTAGAAATAATAAATGCAAAACAATTAAAAATAATTAAACCTGAAGGTATATCAGAAGCCATTACAGCAGCTCCAGGTATTTATGTAAACCAATCGCAAGGGCGAAGGGGTAGCATTGTAACAAGAGGTTTTCCTGATGGTGGAAATCCATTGGGAGGGCTAGATTACACAGCTATACTAATAGATGGCTTACCTGCATTTGGAAGTACGGGAAGAATACCAGAGGCTGGCTTTGGCTTTGATGTAAACGTAGACAGAGTGGAAGTTGTAAGAGGAAGTGCTGCTACATTATTTGGTAGAGCATCTGCGGCAGGTGCTATAAATGTTATAAGTAAAATTGGTGGTAATACTTTAGGAGGCTCTGTGAGAGTTACTAATTACAACAATGTATTTACTGAAGGTGCAGGTAATTTTAATTATAGAGTAGATTATAATTTGAATGGACCAATTACAAAAGATAAAACACTACGTTTTAATATTGGTGTGTGGATGCTAGATGATAAAGGTTTTAAAAATACTGGCTTTAAAGATAAAGGCTACCAACTACGTGGAAATTTAGATTATACATTGCCTGATAATTTTGGAAAATTAAATTTTTACTTTTTAAATTCTAATTATGTTTTTCAAAACCTTACGGATGTACCTACAGATTTTAATACCATGAAGACAACGGGAAATTGGAAGAACTATCAAACTATGCAAAATTTTGAAGACTTTTATAATGTGAGATTTACAGTATATGAGTCCGGCTCTGCTCCAAATGCGTTTCCTACACGAAGGGTAAATGGTGTTGATAGTATAAGTAGAACTGTAAGAAAAGTAATGGATGATAATAGTTATGGAAAGGCTACACATTTTGGATTAACGGCAGATTTGAACTTTGGAGACGGCTTTGGTTTTGAAAATAGATTTAGATATCAAGAAATAGTAAGTGGTACAAAATACAGTTTTGCATTACCTAGCTTTTACAAAAATAATACTTTATTACGACTATTGCTTGATGGTGATTCTAGAGACAATGATGTAATAAATGAAACTCAATCAAAAAATTTATTAATAGAAAAAATGTAACACATGATATTGTGGTAGGAGGATTTTTATCATTCACTTCACTAAATCCCACTACATATAGCTTTGCACATACCGTAAACCCTGCAAATGCTGATAGCTTAAAATATGCCCCCCTAGCCCCACCATTTGTAAATTCACCATGGTCTGGCTCTGTAGCTTATCCAAGGGGAAGTATTACAAGAAGAGGAAACTATACAGAGTCTGTAAGTTCTGTATTTGTTGGTGATGAAATTAATATAAATAAGAAATTAAAAGTTAATGTTGGACTTAGGTACGATTGGATGCAAATTATAATGAATGAAAATAAAAAACCTTACGATATAAGAATAAAACGTATAGAAAATTTTAAAGATTGGAGCGGCTCTATTGGTATGAATTATTTAGTAAATTCCAATAACTCATTCTATGCTAATCTAAACAGAGCTTTTCGATCGCCTGATTACACTGCATTTACGGCTCTAGAGTGGGCAACAGCTACAAATCAAATTCTTATAAAGTTACCAGATGGAATTAACCAAAATGAAAACATAATAAGTTTTGAAGCAGGTTATAGAGCAGGTTTTGGAGACTTTAATTTTGACATAGCCGTTTTTAATACCAAGATAAATAATCGTCTTGCTACAATTTTTCAAAACGGTGTAGCCACATCTGTACCTTTTGGAAGCAATAAAATAACTGGTGGTGAAATTTCAGCATCTTACAATTCATCTGCAATAAAAGGATTGAATATTAGAAGCAATGTAACTTTTCAAAAAGCAGTATTTACAGAGTTTAAAGTAAATATTGGTAAAGGTGGAGTTTTTAATTCGAACGGTACAACTATAGTTTCAACTGCTCTTAACGTAGACCCCAATAGTAATTTATATGGACAAACTTTAATAAATGAAGGTGGAGGAAATTACTCAATAGATTTAAAAGATAAAGCCCTGCCTGATATCCCCGCTTTAATATGGAATATTAGTGCAAATTATACGCATAAATATTTTGGGTTAGATTTTTCATCTAACTACAATGGTGCAAGGTATGCAGACCCCACTGAACTTATTAAGTTTGGTAATTTAATTACGTTAAATGCTGGTGCATTTGTAAAATTCACAATGAAAGCAAAGCAAGAAATTAGATTAGGCGTGCAAGTAAAAAACTTAAGCAATAATCAATCGGTACAAAATATTACTGGCTTAGGTGCCTCTGACCAAGCGATTGGGCAAAAACAAAAAACGCCTGATTGGAAATTTACCTCAAGCACAGCAACTGATATTTGGGGACAAGGATATGTACAATTACCCCGGAGAATATTAATCTCCCTGGGTTTTGATTTTTAATTTCCTTAATTTTTAGTTTTTAAACACCTCTAAATGGGGTGTTTTTTTTACTTTTTAAAATTTGCTTTATAAAAAAATTTATGATTATCTGTACTTCATTTTTGTTTTTAACAAATGTATTTGCGCAAAAAAAATGAAAATTCAATATCAACAGATATGGAGTAAATTCTAAAAATATTTGAAGGAGATTTTGATAATTTTCAATAAGTTTTTAAAGAAAAAGAAGATAAGGTAAAACTAGTACATGAGCATAAACATTCTATTTTAAAAAGATTAAACTTTTCGCCACTTGGTAGCAATGCTTTTTATGTAATATAATATATGGTTGGAGATACAAGTAAAATTTACATACAAAGAATGTATTCATTTTCAGAAGATAAAAAAGAAAATGCCATAGGTTTAAATATTTATACTTTTTAAAACAGATAGTTTATTTTACTATGACAATTTGCATCCTGAAAAGCTCGCTAATCTAAAAATGGAAGATATAAAACCTGTGAACCGCTGTCAAGTATATTGGAAAAAGCAAGGCGATAATTTTGATGGATAGATGCCTCCTAAACTGTGTAATATTATTAGCAAAAGTAGTGGTAAAAAAATATTTGCAACTTATAGTTTATTGCTAACAAAAGATGAAGTACGGATAAGAGATGAAGCGTTTGATAGCAATTGTTCACGTATTTATTATAGAGAAGATAAAGTGCATCATAAGCTAAAACGTTGTCATTTTTATAAGGGCTGGTTGCTACTCGAAAAAGCAGGATTGAAAGATAAATTTTACAGCATGCACAATTTAATATGGCATGACCAAGGTAAAAGACAAAAGCTATTTTTGGAAGATGGAAAACCTACAAAATACGAAATAGAATTAGCAGCAGTAGTGTATGGAAAAGGATTAGAGGTGTTGAAAATTGCTATATACGAATTAGGAATAACCAAAGCTATTATGGATGCATGGGCAAGCCCTAGTTCAAAAAATATTGGAGTAAATTTGCGGTGGTTTCAAGATGGGTTGACGATGTTGGAGTAAAAATTGAGTCAGTCTTGGCAGAGACCAACTGGTCGAAAATTCTTTTCGGAGATTGACTCAATCTTGTGAGCAAGTTTCCACTGTGACAGAGTCAGTCTTACAAAGTATCTCCCAACCACTTACCAAAACTAATAGCAGGCGTTAGTAACATACCGCCACAAAATGCATTACTGCTTGTAGCAGCTGCTCCTAAAATTTCACCAGCTGCATAACAATTTTTAATAGTTGTGCCATCTTCGCAAAGTATTTGCAATTGTTCATTTACTTTTATACCACCAAAACTTATAAGTGAATAGGCATATACGAGCAATACATAATATGGTGCAGTGTCTACTTTATGTTCTAATATTGTTCTACAAAATTGTATATCATTTTTACTATCAACTGCAATATTAAAATTTGTAATGTTTTTTTCTAAATTTTTAAATGGTACGTTTATTTTGATTGCCAATTCTTCTATGCTATTTGCTTGCCAACAGCATTTTTCTTTTGCAGATTCTTCTTTAAATTTATTGGCATTCCACTGAACTACAACACATGGGCCAGCTAGTAATGAAGCTTCATCAAACACTACATAAAAACGCTGATTCGGTTGTTGTAATACTATGCGTTCTCTTTCATCTACAGTTAGGTCATGTTCATTCATAAACCTTTCCCCATTTTCATTAATATAAATTTCTCTCGGCATTCGGTCTTTGCTATTGCTTACACTTGCCCATGCATCCCAAAAACTTGCTTTACCACTTTTTGGTTCTAGTTCTATTCCTCCAAGTGTGCTCATGTATTTATCTGCACCAGCAAATGTAGCACCAATATTTATGAGTGCTTTTGTACCCTCGCCTTGCGAAAATTCGTTAGCAGTGCTTAATAATCTTTTAGCAAAATGAATATTGGGATTACCTTCATAAGGTTTCATAACATCGTTATAAAAAGCAGCATTAGCAGCGTAACCTCCTGTAGTAATTACAACATTTATATTTTTACAAACGATATTAAAAAATTCATTTATCAAACAATTTTTTACTGTAATATCTGTAACAATATTTTCAGCTCTATGTAAATCTTCAAATGAATGATTAAATAAAATTTCAATTTTTCCTTCAAAAACATATTTATCCCATATAGGCATCAGTGTTTTTAAAATCATTTTACCACTACCTGTAATATCTTTTGCAGCATAATCATCTTTGCCAAAATAAGTACGTGGTGTGTAATAAGGCTCATGCCCATATATGATAATAGGAGTAAGTTCATGAAAGACATACCCAATTTTTTGTAACCAATTAATGGTGCTTGGCGCTAAGTCAACTGCTTTTTTTGCAATAGTAGCATCCATTGTATTTTTACTAATACGCACTATATCGTTGTAATGATTTTCTGTACTATCAGCAATTCCTTTTTCATTTTGCCTATTTGTATTTGCACCACTTAAATGCCCAGCGGTTAAATGCAATGTGCCTCCTACCCTATTATCTTTTTCAATTACCAATACTTTTAGCCCACGCTCAGCAGCCTTTATAGCGCAAGGTATTCCAGCACTACCAGCTCCTATTATGATGAGGTTGTAAAGCATAATTTTAAAATATAAAAATGTGAAAATTTGTCAATTAGCTTAATTTCTTATTTCTTCCTCTCCATCATCAGTTTTTTAAAATATTTCCAACTAGTCATATTTGGTTTTACATAAGTAGTTGGTGCATGCTGGTAAGTAACATTCGTTGCGGCTACAAAGTCTTTTACATTTTGTGGTAAATCATTGTATCCACCTTTTAATTTACTTCCTCTGCTGCTATACATTAAATAACCAGCTGCATCTGCCATGTTCATCCATGGTAAAAAATCGCTAAACCTTGTCCATGCGATATCAAATGGTACAGATTTTAATTTTTTATTTTGTACATCTTTTTCACTTACAAAAAATTGAAATAATTCTGCTGCTTGGTACATATCACTACGACTATTCTTTGGCCACTCTGTTTTTTTTAATGCTGATGGATAAAATAATGGAACATCAATATACATGCAAAGCCTATCATTACTGAGTTTCATCATAGGCAAGGAAAAATCTTTAGCAAAGTTTTGGCTATTTACTGGGTCGTTCCACACATGCATAACTTCTACCGTATCTTTAATAACAGGATTATACCATTTATTTATTATTTCCCCAGTTTTTAAATTTTCATACACTAACATTTCCCTTGTAATCAAATTATAACCACTATCTGTTTTTTCAAATCTACTAATATTGTACATTTGAAATTTCATAATTGGCTTGATAGGCACATTAGGTAATACAGTATAAATTATTCCTTCATCATACACTACCGTTTCTTCTTTAGGGTCTAATGAACCTCTCACTTTTACATAAGCAGTTAAAAAATCAGGACCTTCTTTTGTTAAATCTAAGTATTGTGCTTGGGAAGAAATTATTGTTCCTATGAGTAGAATTGAAAGCGCAATTTTTTTCATTTTCTTTATTTTATTTGGTTGTTTAAATTTTAAAAATTAATGCTTCTTGTTTTTGTGTAAATAAGATTTACTAATTTTTTGTAAATATAAATTCAGTTTTTGTAAATGGTAAATTTTTAGGTTGTAAAAGTCTTTCTAAAATTTGCCAGCTTGCTCCTTCTATAACTTTAAAAATAAAACTTCTTTCCCCAAATTCATTCATTAAAATATCAGATGGTTTTATACCATGTTTTTTAATTAATGAGTAAGTATAGTCTAACTTTTTTGTATAAAAAGAATGTAAGGTTATACCAAGCTCGCCAATTCTTTGGTGTATACTTTGGTCAGGTTTTGGCCCACGAGGCATAAAAAATTTTAATTTTCCACAAATATCATTAGGGCTAACAAACCCTTGATACCAATGCGTATAACCATCTTTCATTTGAAAAACAGCTTTTGCACCTTTCAACCAATCACCATCTATTTCAGGTTGCTTTTCCGCCTTTAACCCAAGTGCTGATTGTAGATACATTAGCTGCTGCATGCTATCTACTTTTATAAACCAGTCATGGTGAGTAAGCTCGCTTGTTTGCAAATTAGTACTACTGTTAATAGTACCATAGCCTGAAATTTCATAGCCATACCGTTGAGAAAAACATGGGTAAAATATTCTCCATAAACTGCACTTTCTCTAACACCTACAGGACGTTTAAAAAAATCTGTTTCTCCATTTTTATTTATCCTTAATGGGTCATTAAATAATGGTTCTGTAGGTAACCATTTTTCTTGTTTTTCAAGCCGTAGCATTTTAAAAATATCTGTTATACGTACAATGTCTTTTGTCTTCATCACCATCATACGACTTCCAATTGTTTCTGGTTCAGAATAACCAACACCATTACCCAATGGTTTTTCCCAAACCAATAATCGTATTAAACCATGTGCATCTATATCTCCATTTTGAAGTCTGTAACTTTTTAAAGCAGATGGTACTTGGTATAATTTTAGTGCTTGTTCTTTTGTAAATGTTGCACTATCCTTTACCATAAAACCAAACTCTGCAAAATATTTTAAATGATAAGCAGGTTTGTCGGTAGCAATCATAGTTTCGTAAATGCCAGATATACCTGTGTTTGGTATACTATCTTTTACTTGAGCAATAGTTTTTTGAAATAAAATTAAAAAAAATAAATAATGAATCAGTAATTTTATATTCATATTTTATTAAATTTTTAATAGCAATTTACCATAATTTTCTCCTGTAAACAACATACGCAATGCCTTAGGAAAATTTTCTATTTCGTCAACTATATGCTCTTTATATTTTATTTTTCCTTCTTTCAACCATTTGCTTAAATCTTCAATAGCCTCTGATGCTCTTGAGAAATAATCAAAAACAATAATGCCACTCATTGTAGCACGAGCACTTACTATTTTCATATAATTTTTTAAGCCATTAAACTGAGCATCGTTGTATTGTGAAATTGCTCCGCAAATAAGTATCCTTGCACCTATTGCTAAATTAAACATTGCTGCATCTAAAATTTCTCCTCCTACATTATCAAAATAAATATTAACACCATTCGGGGCAAGCTCTTTTATTTTTTGTGCTACATTTTCGTTTTTGTAATCTATCACTTCATCAAACCTTAGTTCGGTTTTTGCGTATTCACATTTATCTTTTCCGCCTGCAATACCAATTATTCTACATCCTTTTAATTTTGCAATTTGTCCTACCAAGCTACCCACCATACCTGCAGCACCACTTACCAGTACTACATCACCATCTTTTGGTTTACCTTTGTCTAACAAACCAAAATAGGCTGTAAGGCCAGACATACCTAATATTCCTAAATACCAACTAAGCGAAATGTTTTTTATATCTAGCTTGCTAATATTTTTTCCATCAGTTATTACATATTGTTGTACAGTAAACAAACCTTGCACCGCATCACCTTTTGAAAAATTAGCGTTGTTAGATTCTATAATAATACCTGCTGTAAAGGCTCGCATTGGTTCATTTAAACCAACTCCCTTTATATATATGTAGTACCTTCATTCATCCAGCCACGCATAGCAGGGTCAAGGGAAATGTATTCGTTTTTTATTAAAACTTCACCTTCAACAATAGTTGGAATAGCTGTTTCTACCAATTCAAAATCAGTATCTGATGCAATGCCCTGTGGGCGTTTTGTTAAAAGTATTTGTTTGTTCATATATAAATATTTCGATGCTTTAGCAGTCTGTGATTTGAGATTTAGTAAATATTAGCTGAAACTGAGAAACTAAAAAATCTATCAAGACTGATTCAATCTTTGCAAACTTACACAAACTAAACAGAGTGATTGTTGCCCAGACAATAAAACTTAAAAGTACATTGCAAGAATGAATCAGTTTTAAAAAAAAATAAATTAGTTAATGAAGTTAACTAATTTTATGTAATGGAAAATAAATTTATAAAAATAAATGGCATAAATATTCATTATCGTTGTGAAGGGCAAGGGAATGTATTGGTTTTATTGCATCCATCTCCAAGAAATAGCAAGATGATGGAACCTTTAATGAATTTATTATCTCCTCATTTTTTTGTGATAGCGCCTGATATGCCTGGTTACGGTTATAGCGACGCTTTGCCACAACTAATAAAATCTTTGTACGATTATGTTCCTTACCTACATACACTCATTACGCACATTACTCAATCTCCCGTGCGCATATACGGCACAGCAACAGGGGCTCAACTAGCAATAGCATATAGTTTAACACATAATAATGTAAAACATTTATTTTTAGATAGTGCTGCACATTTTGAAGAAATTACTTGCGATGAAATTTTAAAAAGATATTTTATTGATATTGCTGAGCAAGAAGATGGAAGTCATTTACAAAAGATATGGAACCTTGTTTGCGATAGTTGTTTATTTTTTCCATGGTACGAAAAAAATGAAGCATGTAGAATTGCAAAAAAATTGCCTAACGAAAAAATTATTCAAACAATTGTAAACGACTACTTACTTGCAGGAGAAAATTATACAGATGCATACATTGTTGCATTTAAGCATGAGCGAGTAGAAAAAGTACAACAACTAAAATGTAATACTACAATTTTCAAATGGCTGGGTAGTCCGATATTAAAACATATTAATGCTTAGTTATTTTATAAATTTGAAAACCATATTAAAATTATAGAAACACCTGTAGATATAAAAGTTAGGTATGAAGCAATGAGAGAGGTGATAATGACAAATTAATTTTTATACTGATTAAATTTTAAAAAAACTTTATCTAATGCATAATAAAAGATGACCAAAGATATAAAGATGAACGGAGCGTCGCCAATGAAGCTCAATAAAGGTACTGCTGTTTAACAAACAAATAATTTTTGCTAAAAAATAATTTTAATAATAAATAAAAATTTACAAAAAGATTTAAAAAACATACATGACACTCATACAACCTTATAAAGCATTGGCATTACAAGTTACCTGCCAATCCATAAATAATTGCACTAGCAAGGAAGATACTAGTGAGAAAATATTTGAAATAATTAATATTATTGGAAAACAAATAAAAGCTAGCAAAGCTTTTATAGGACAAGATTTGAAGCTTGTGGTGCTGCCAGAATATTTTTTAACGGGTTTTCCTATTGGTGAAACAATAGAGGAATGGAAAGAGAAAGCTTGTATTGCTATGAATGGTAAAGAATATGATGAATTAAAAAAAAATGCTGTAGAAGCTAATATATTTTTAAGTGGTAATGTATATGAGTTAGATAATAATTTTCCTGATTTATATTACCAAACTTCTTTTATTATTGACACAGCAGAAGAATTAATTTTACGATACAGAAGATAGAACAGTATGTTTGCCCCTACGCCGCATGATGTGTTAGATAAATATATTGACGTTTATGGAAAAGAAAGTTTATTCCCCGTTGTAAAAACTGCAATAGAAAATTTAGCCTGTGTAGCTAGTGAAGAAATATTGTACCCAGAAATTGCAAGATGTTTAGCTATGAATGGTGCGGAGATTTTATTACACTCCTCTTCAGAAGTTGGTAGCCCCATGCCTACACAAAAAAATATTGCAAAACTAGCAAGGGCTATAGAAAATATGTGTTATGTAATATCTGCAAACTCTGCTGGTATTGTAGGTTATGCAATAAAAACCAATAGTACTGATGGACATTCGCAAATTGTAAATTATGAAGGACTAAAATTATGCGAAGCCGCTAATGGCGAAAGTATGGTGGCAAATGCTACTGTACATATTGATGCACTAAGACATCACCGGAATAGGCCTGGCATGAGCAATTTTTTAAGTAGGCAAAGATTTGAATTGTTTGCGGATACTTATTCAAAATCTGTATATCCAGCAAATAGTTTAGCCAATAAAAAAGCAGATAAAAGTCATTTTTTAGATATGCAAAAAATGGTGATAGTTAAAAACAATAATAATCTATAAAATGAAAATTAGAAACCCTCGTACTGGAATGTACGACTACGAAATAGAAATACTTACTGATGCTGAAATAAGTGAAGATTGTAATTTGTTGCGAAAGCACCAGCAAGTATGGGCTGATGGAGGAATAGAAAAACGTATAGAAGTTTTACAGCTATGGAAAAGTGCTGTAGAAAGACATAAAGAAAAATTAATAAAAACTTTATGCGTAGACACAGGTAGAAAATGGGAAACAATATTAGAAGTAAGTTTAGTAGCAACATCTATTGATAGATGGTGCAGTATTGCTAAAGCTAATTTAATAAAAGCAAATCAAACTGATTCATCAATTCCATTTTTAAAATTACAGCAAGAACTTGTGCCTTATCAGTTAGTGGGTGTTATAAGCCCTTGGAATTTCCCTTTGTTATTATCATTAATAGATACAATACCAGCATTACTTGCTGGCTGTGCGGTGATAGTAAAACCAAGCGAAGTGACGCCAAGATTTGTAAAAGTAATGGAGGCAATAATTAATGAAGTACCGATTCTAAAAAATATTTTTAAATATTTAGAAGGCGATGGCAGCGTAGGTGCGGCCTTGATAGAGCAATGCGATTTAATATGTTTTACAGGCAGTACAACAACTGGTAAAAAAGTATATAAGGCAGCTAGTAAAAAAATGAAACCTGTATTTTTAGAGCTTGGGGGTAAGGACGCTGCCGTAGTTTTAGACGGAGCAGATATAGAACTAGCCAAATCATCTATTTTATGGGGAAGTACTGCAAATGCAGGGCAGAGTTGCCTTTCGGTGGAACGTGTATATGCGAAAGAAAATATTTATGATGAATTTGTAAAATCTTTAGTAGGAAAGACTAAAGCCATAAAATTAAATGCTGCAAATATTAACGAAGGAGAAATTGGCTCAATAATATTCGAAAAGCAAGTAGAAATTATAAATGAACAATTGGAAGATGCATTAAATAAGGGAGCAACAATAATATGTGGAAATGCACAATGCCAAAAAATAGATGGAGGTTTTTATTGTAGCCCTACCATACTTACAAACGTAAAGCATAATATGAAAATAATGCAAGAAGAAACATTTGGCCCTATAATACCAATAATGAAATTTAAAACAAATAACGAAGCTATAGCACTTGCCAATGAAACGATATATGGTTTGAGTGCAGCTGTATTTGCAAAAACAAATGAAGAAGCCATTGATGTAGGAAATGAAATAAAAGCTGGTGCAATAAGTATAAATGATTGCGCACTTACTGCCATTATGCATGAAGGTGAAAAAAACTCTTTTAAATTAAGTGGTATAGGCGGTACAAAAATGGGAGCCTCTGACATTAAAAAATTTACCAATGTGAAAATGTGCCAATGAAGGAAAAATGATAATTAGTAAATATAAAAATATGAAAATTTACAAAAGAGGGATTCGAATAAATAAAATGTACAAATATGAAAAAAATAAAAATAATTTTATTGAGCTGTATATTAATTTCAGCTTGCAATGAAAGTAAAAAAGCACAAGGTAATATGAAACCAATTGAACTTTTTAAACAAATAATTATAGGTAATTTTGATAATAGCAAACAAATAGCAGAAGAAGTAGCTGCGGGTAAACAAATACATCCACTTACAAAACATTTAAACAGAATTGCAAATGATAAAATAAAAAACTTACCTGAAGATGCAAATAGCTTCTTTATAATTGAGGAAAGTTATTATCAATATCCAGATAAACCACTGGATATAAAACCTTATTTGTTCAAATTTTCTGCAGCAGAAAATAATACCGTTTTACTATCTGTTTTTCAATTGCCAACTAGTATTGATAAAAAAGATATTAGAAACGATAATGAAAATTTATCATTTGATTTTAATGAACTAAAACTTTCTCCAACTTTTAAAGGAGCAACTTATAGATTTATAAAACCAGAAAAAACATTTACAACTAACTCAGTAAATGAATTAGAGACAGGAATGAAATTTACACTAACAGAAATACTAACCACTAAAAAGCTAATAGTGATGGAGCTGGTAGAGAAAGATGGCAAGCGACTTACCTCTTACGAAACACCCATTATTTATGATAGAAAATAATTTATTCTTCCATATCATTTTTTAAAAACGATAATGCAGACTGAATAAATTTAATAAAACTTTCCTTTTCTTCTTTCTTAAAGTTTTTAAATAAATCGTTATTGCGTTGCATTCTTGGCTGCTCAAGTGCAAGAACAACTTTTTCACCAAGTTTTGTTAAAATAATTCTTTTGCGCCTTTTATCAGTGCCATCGCTGGTTTGTGTTACCAATTTCTTTTTTATTAAAACACTTAAAAGGTTGGTAACATTTGCCCTACTCACATTCATAGCATCCGCAATATCTTTTGCGGAAAGTGGCTCTGTTGTTGAGTTTTCTTGCAAATATATAATGTTTGGGTCTTTGGCAAGCAGCAACATTATAATCCACTGCTGGGTGGTAATACCATACTGCATTGTGAGCGTATCTCCATGCTTTTTTATAGTTTCACTCAGCCTTATAATGTGAAATATAATAGAGTTATTAAAACTTTTTTTAATCATATTAAAAATTTAATACAGCAATTTATCTATACGACGATTGATGATAAAAGTGGCAAGCAAAGAAATAAATGTAAGCCCAATCATTAATAAAACGAGACCGTTGCAAAAACAAGTCACTAAATCTCCCTGTTAATTTTTTCGTTTTTTTGTTGATTTAGCTACCTAATTTTTTCATTTCTGTTCATTTTTTGTTTTTTATTTTCGTTATTTGGAGTTTTTTA
>JAYUJS010000429.1:0-2578 GCA_043765095.1 Ferruginibacter sp. | reverse complement strand
CTTTTTTCATTAATGGCATAATGGCATTTACAACTGCGGTGTGTTGTTTATCAGGGGTGAGATTTAAAACCAAATCTGCATTCGGAATTAACTCTTCATAAGTACCCACTACAAAATTATTTTCTGTGGCATTTTTCCACGATGCTCTTTTTTCTGCTATAGCCTCACTGCGCAATGCATACGATATATCCAAACCGGAGTCTCTTAAATTTAACCCTTGGTTTAAACCTTGTGCGCCACAACCCACAATCACCATTTTTTTTCCTTTCAGCGCATCTACACCGTTTGTAAATTCGCTGCTGTTCATAAACTCACATACGCCGAGCTGGTTTAGTCGTTCTCTAAGTGGTAAGCTGTTGAAATAATTTGCCATTTTGTAAATTGTTAAGGTTCCCTAAATCCCCCGAAGGGAGACTTGTGAACTTTGTAATGAATAGGTTACTTATTTATTATTTTACTTTTTTCTGTTTGTATTTTGTTTTATTATAAACTTTTGCCAACTGCACACTGTTACATTGAAAATACTTCTTCGTTTTGATTCAAAAATTCATTCTCCGTTATTGCCGCTCCCGGTTCTTTATATTCAAATTCTTTTAACTTTTTATGAAAGCCTTCACTGTTTTTTATGATGGCTATTCGTGCGCTGCGCACAAATTCTATCAATCCAAATGGCTCTAGTACTTTTATTAAATTATCAGTTTCTTCTCTATGCCCTGCTACTTCAAAAACGGTATAATCTTTTCTTATTACCACTGCTTTTGCACCATGTTGGCTCAACAATCTTTCTACTTTCACTTGCTCTGCTATTACATCTGTAGGCACTTTGTACAATGCCAATTCTTGCCATACAATTTCATCGTTGGTGTTGTAATACGTTTTTAAAACTTCTACTTGCTTTTCTATTTGTCTGCAAAGTTTTCTTACTACTTCTTCCGTTTCATTTATTACAATCGTAAAACGGTGTACGCTTTCAATTTCACTTGGTGATGTGTTTAAACTATCAATATTTATTTTTCTACGAGAAAAAATAATAGCAATACGAACGAGTAAACCAATTTGGTTTTCGGTATAAACGGTTATAGTGAATTCTTGAGCCCCTCCATTACCCGAAGGGAGGATTAACATTCCATTGTTACTTTTTTTTTGCACAAACTATATTTTTATTTTATAAATGAATTGGTACAACTTCATAGCTAAAATTTAGGGGCTATATTTCTTCCATGCTTAATACAATTTCCGAAACACCTCTACCCTGCGGCACCATCGGAAACACATTATTTTCCTTACCCACCATTACTTCTAAAAAATAACTTCCCTTATGGTTAAGCATTGTTTGCAGAGCATCTTTTAATTTTTGCCTTTCGCTTACCCGCTGTCCATCTATATAATATCCTTTGGCTACTTGCACAAAATCGGGACTTGTAATATCAACGAACGAATATCTTTTTTCATGGAACAGTTGTTGCCATTGGCGTACCATTCCGAGAAATTGATTATTGAGAATTAATATTTTTACATCAACATTAAATTGCATAATTGTTCCTAATTCCTGTATCGTCATTTGAATACCACCATCGCCTGCAATGGCTATAATTGTTTTATTGGGTGCACCAAATTTTGCACCAATGGCTGTAGGTAATGCAAAGCCCATTGTACCAAGGCCACCACTAGTGATATTGCTTTTGCTATTATTGTATTTTGCATAACGACAAGCTACCATTTGATGCTGCCCAACATCCGTTACAATAACTGCCTCGCCTTTTGTTAATTCATTCAACACATTTATTACTTCTCCCATCGTTAATTCATCAGTTGTAGGATTCATTTCTGGTATAATACATGTTGAATCTTCTTTTTGTTGATACACTTTAAATTTTTCGTGCCATGCATCATGTATTTTTTGCTGTACTAATGCTGTAAGCATTGGTAATGTTTCTTTGCAATCTCCCCACACAGGCACAGTCGATTTTACGTTTTTATCAATTTCAGATGGGTCAATATCTAAGTGAATTATTTTTGCTTGCTTGGCGTATTTATCTAAGCGACCAGTAACACGATCATCGAAACGCATACCAACTGCAATTAACACATCGCATTCATTCGTTAAAACATTTGGCCCATAATTGCCATGCATACCGAGCATACCCACACCTAGCGGATGATTTGTAGGGATAGCACTCATGCCCATTATCGTCCATGCAGAAGGAATTCCTGCTTTTTCAATGAATTGTTTAAATTCTTTTTCTGCATTCCCTAAAATTACCCCTTGTCCAAAAATTACAAATGGTCTTTCCGCATTGTTTATTATTTCCGCAGCTTGTTCAATATATTCTTTCCTTATTATTGGTTTTGGCCTATAACTTCTAATGTGTTCGCATTTTTTGTAACCCTCATAATCGAACTGTTGCAATTGTGCATTTTTTGTAATGTCAATCAGCACTGGTCCGGGTCTTCCACTTCCTGCTATGTAAAATGCTTTTGCTAAAACAGCGGGTATTTCTGATGCATCTGTTACTTGATAATTCCATTTTGTAACAGGCGTTGTAATATTGATAACATCTATTTCTTGAAATGCATC
>JAYUJS010000428.1:0-2580 GCA_043765095.1 Ferruginibacter sp. | reverse complement strand
CAGATGGCACTTTAAAAAGAGTAAGTGCTAGTGCGCTTTCTGTACAAAGTGGTGATCAAAATTTTACAGCTACTGCTTTACAATCTAGCTATACAGTAGCAGGGTTGCCTGCCAATGCAACTAAAGTGTGGGTGTTTAGAAATGGAGCTAAATTGATAGTAACTTTAGATTATACTGCAAGTACTGGCTTATTAACACTTACACCTGCAATGGCTGCAATAATAGTTGCTGGCGATAATGTAGAGATACAATGGGTAAAGTAAAAATTCTTCAAATACTTTATAAAATTAATAATTATGTTCACCAACTCTCTAGTTGGTGAACATTTCAAATTACCAAATGAAAAAAATTTCATTAATTCTTTTAATAACTTGTTGTGCTTTTTTATTAAAGGCACAAGTCGTTATTACTCCAAAAGGAACAAAAGTTTTAATAGATTCAAGTAAGTGGAAAATTAGTGGTAATGATATTTATAATAAAAATAGTGGTAATATAGGTATTGGTACTGCCACTCCAAGTGCGCAATTACATACAACTAGCACAATACGTTTTCAAGGGGTAGGCACAAATACTAGTGACACAAAAGTCTTAACTACAGATGTAGTAGGAAATGTAACAACAAGATTGTTTTCTAGTTTTCCTACCAACATTGATAGCACTACATCTAACAACGGTCTCACATTAACAGGTAAAAACATACAGCTTGGTGGCAATCTTACACAACCTACAACAATTACAAATAATGCAAACCCACTTACCATTGCAACCAGTGGTGCGGCTTTAAATATTACTGGTCTTACATCAGGTGCTTTTACAGATAGCCTTGTAACGGTAAATACCTTTACAGGAAAAATAAACAGAATAAATTTATCATCATTAAATAAAAATGATAGTACAACATCTGATAATGGACTTACATTATCAGGTAAAAATATACAGCTAGGAGGAAGCTTAACACAAGCTACAATAATTACAAACAATGCAAATCAGTTAACAATAGCTACAGGTGGTACTGCATTAAACATTACAGGACTAACTGCGGGAGCAAGCACAGATAGTTTGGTAACAATAAATACAACGTCAGGAAAAATAAATAGAATAAATATTGCTTCGCTAAATAAAAATGATAGCACTACATCTAATAATGGACTTACATTAACAGGTAAAAATATACAGCTTGGTGGAAATTTGATACAAGCAACAACAATAACAAACAATGCAAACCCACTTACCATTGCAACTGGTGGAACGGCTTTAAATATTACTGGATTAACTGCTGGTTCTTCAACCGACAGTTTGGTAACAGTAAATACATTAACAGGAAAAATAAATAGAATAAGCCCAACAGCATTAAACAAAATAGATAGCACAACTGCCGATAACGGCTTAACATTATCAGGAAAAAAAGTACAATTAGGTGGCAACCTTACACAAGCAACAACGATTACAAATAATGCAAACCCACTTACGATAGCAACTGGTGGAACTGCTTTAAACATTACTGGATTGCCAAGTGGAAACATAAGTACAGATAGCCTAGTATTAATAAACAACACAACAGGACAGTTAAAAAAAGTAGAAGTAAGTGAACTTCAAACAAAGATTGTAGAAATATTTGATGCAGCAGGTATACAAACATTGAGTAACATTTTTTCTACTTTAAATTTTGGAACTACTACTGTAATAGATGTAGGTTATTCGGTTGCAAGTGGTGTTATTACTGTTGCTAAAGCAGGTGTTTATAAAATAACTTTTAGAGCTACAGTAAATGTAAGCAACAATACAAACTCTGGAGGAGAGTTTCAGCTTACCAATGCGGGTGTAGCCATACCTGGCACACTTGGTTATACTTATCAGCAAAATAATAATAGAAGACAAGGTACTGTAACGGTAGTTAAAATTGTAACATTAGCTGCTGCAAGTACAATATCTGTGCAAGGTAGAAGGTATAGTACTGCTGGCAATCTTACCCTTACCGCCAATGGGTCATCACTATTAATAGAAAAAATTAGATAATTATTATGAAACAAATTGCTTCAATATTTTTTTTATTTTTTTTAACTTTTGTAGCAAGTGCTCAAACACTTATTACCCCTGTAAATGTAACTAATTTTCAAACTGCAGTTACGAATGCTAATGAAAATGATGTATACCAAGAAACTACCAATAATTTATTTTATATAGGACTATCAAGTGGAAGATTAAAATTGATACAAGATAGTATAAAAACCGATGCAACCCTCGTGGGTGCTGGGTTTAATGGAAACACATTAAAATTGGCACAGCAAGGTGCAAGTTTAAATCAAGTATTAAAATGGACAGGTACAACATGGCTGCCAGCTACTGAAACGGCTGTAACACCAATTAACTCATGGCTATTTACAGGTAATAATACCGGTGTTACTTATCCTGCAAATTTTTTAGGAACAACTACTGATGTACCAATGTCTATTCGATCCAATAATACTGCAATGCTTGAGGTAGGAAGAAGACAAGCCATTGGGTTGCTTGATGCAAGTAGCACAGGTTTATTTCCTTATAACCAGCCCAACGCATCTGTAATGTACGTAAGGGGTACAG
>JAYUJS010000427.1:0-6910 GCA_043765095.1 Ferruginibacter sp. | reverse complement strand
CTTCTTCATTTGTAAATTGATGATGGAGCAACACATAACTTTCTTTTTTAACTTTATATTTTTCAGCTAGGTCTTCTCTTATGTAGCAAACATTTTTTTCTATCAGTTTTTTTATTATAGGATATACATGTGTAGCATCCAATACTTGCTGCACTTCCGTAATACTTAGTTCTGTTTTTAATTGCAAAGCCTCTGCTATTAAATATTCTTCATCGCCAAGGTTAGTAAAATCTTCGCCGTAAGCTTCATTGTAAATTAAAACTGTTTCGCTACTTAGTTTAAAATTGGCTGGCAAAGCTGCAGCCATTACCTCCCCTTCGCTACACATGTAGTATTCACTCATCCACTGCCATAGCTGCATTTGCTGCGGGTATACCAGCGGGGCATCGTCCAATATATTTAAAATTTTTTTTGTTTTGTATTCTGGCTTTGTTGTAATAATTTTTTTTATAAGCCCTGCATATTTTTTATTTTTTCCAAAAACAATTTCTGCTCTACAACCTGTATGCGCTTGTGCAAGCAAGTACTCGGGCACTGCATACGTATATACATTGGGTAGCGCAAGCGGAAGAATTATTTCCGCCCAATGTGTGGGCTGAGGTTCATTAAAATTTAATTCGTTTTCTTGCATTTTTATTTTTACTAGAAGATATTTTTTACAGATTTGCTGTAAAATTACAAATTGCCATAGATGCCACAGAACCACAGTTTTTTATTTTCTTTGCAAAAAAGTTTGCCATAAAGTAAAAAGCTTCTCTTTTAAACAAAAGATTTTATTTATTCAATTTAGAAATGATTTTATTTTTATTTCTAATGTTGATAACCTTGATAAAATTATAAAATCAATTGTTTTTAATTCATTTGTTTGGTAATATTCATATAATTTTCTTGCTTTGTTGCAAATATTTTTATTATTATCTATTTTTTTAGCATACTCAAATAATATATCTCCAACTATTTTTATTTGAGCATTTGTAAAGCCATATTTTTTTACAAGATTATTTACGATTTCGGCATCATCAATTTTTAGAAACTCTACTAAAGTTAAATCGTGTTTATTAGAATTTTTTTCAGACAATACCTCTTTTTCAAATTCATTAATATTTTCTTCCGGGTCTAATGATATAATTTTTGATAGTACTTTTCTTAAAAATCTTGAAAGCATATCTATTTGAGTTTCTAAATAATCATTTCTTTGTTCCATATTTTTTAAATATTTACAAATTATTTATTTTTTAAAATCAGATAATATTGCCGTAAAAATTCCTCTTTCCCGTTTTTTAAAAATTGCTTTCCAATTACCGTTGTATTTTATTAAAGAAGGTATTTGCAGTTCACCAAATTTTGTCATTTCTACTTCCATCATTACTTTAAAATCGTACACTGCTGCATCATAACTTAAAGTATAATTTCTTGCTACTACTTCGTACGTGCTATCGTTAAACCAAGTCGTCATTTCATCTACCACTACTGTACCTCTTTTATTTTCTTTTACTTTTTGCTTAAATACGTAGCAGTCATTACTATTGTGCCTTTCCCAGTCTATTTGCATATCATAGCTATCCGCTATATCGTCATCATAAATAGCAGTTTTGCCACTCATAAATGGAAGCCCTTTTATTTTTTTTCCTGGGTTAAAAAAAAGCATTTTTAGCTGTTCTTTGTGTTTCTCCATTCCACTTTTACCTGTAGTAGAAAATTCCACAGCTTTTACAGTATTAGTTTCTCCGCATATATTACCTTTTGTAAAAAAAAGTGATGCATACATATTTGCAGTGTAGTAGTTAAATTCTTTTGCATGTGTATACATATCTCCAGTAACTATTTCATCAATTATTTCCATTGTTCTACAACCATTTTCTATTTTTTGTTTTGTATGGCTAAAGAGTGATGCTGTATTATTTCCTTTTTTATCAACCATTCTTATATCATTAATTGCATTAAAATGTATTACATGAAGATTACGAAACGCCTTATAAAAACTAGTATCATTTTTTATTCGAGTAATAAAAGCAGGTACGTTTAGTTTATTACTTACTACAACTTCGGCAAGCGTTATTATTTTATTGCCTACATTTATAAATGTATCTTTTTTTACTTGTGCTCTTAAAACGTAGTGAGAACAAGCGAAAAGCAAACCAATCAAAAAATATTTCATATCTGCAAGGTATCTATAAACTGCATATTGAAAATAATAATTAAAGCGTTTATAAATTTTTTTCATACAGCTCCACTAAAATGTATAGTCATATAAATACTTAAATTAAGTTTCGTATTTTATTATTCTGAATTTAAAATATAAATATTTTAAAAAATATCCTCATTAAAACTATTGTTGTCCTTCATATTTTGGGTCATAGTCCACTATCCATTCTATACCATATTTATCTCTAAACATTCCAAAGTAAGAACCCCAAGGGCTGTTGGTAATTGGCATTTCAATCTGTCCACCTATCGAAAGTCCGTTGAATAATTTATCAGCTTCCTCTTTGCTTTCTGCACTAATACTTATTTTAGACCTGTTTTCGTTTTCATTTGTTTTTCCTAAAATTTTTGGAACATCATTGGCCATTAAAATATTTTTGCCAATAGGCAATGCAATGTGCATTATTTTATTTGCTTCATTTTCTGCTACTGGAAATTTTACACTTGCCATTTCTTTAAAACGTATAATTTTTACAAATTCACCTCCAAATACTGATTTGTAAAAATTAAATGCTTCTTCGGCATTGCCATTGAAGTTTATGTGAGGATTTATAAGTGCCATATTGTTTTATTTTAAGTTTTTTTTTAAATAAACAGTAACGAATATTCATAATTCTACTTTTTTAGTTATATTACTTATTAGAACACACCCTATCCTATGCCGAATTAGAAAAAAATTCATTTATAATAAAATGTGCTTTTTTAAACATTTACTAATCTTTAATCATTTAACTAATTGATATAAAGGAAAATGTAAATTTTCATATTAATAAATCTGTGGTTTTTTTACAATCAATCAAAAATAAATAAATTTCTACTTTATTTATAACAAATATTTCTTACTTTTGCAGTCCAAAAATAAAGGACATGGCAAGAGTATGTGAACTTACAGGAAAGAGACCAATTGTAGGAAATAAGGTTTCTCACTCAAATATTAAAACTAAACGCAGGTTTTTACCTAATTTGCAAACAAAGCGTTATTTTCTTGCTGAAGAAGATAAATGGGTAATAATGAAGCTTTCATCTGAAGCTATCCGTACTATTAATAAAAATGGTTTGTATGCAACAGTAAAAGAAATGCGTGCGAAAGGTTCAAAAATATAAGTAAATAACTAAGAAAACAGGTAACTTTTTCTATATAATAAATACAACAATGGCAAAGAAAGGAAACAGAGTACAGGTTATAATGGAGTGTACAGAGCATAAAACTAGTGGTTTAGCTGGTACAAGTCGTTATATTACTACAAAAAATAAAAAAAATACAACTGAACGTTTGGAGTTGAAAAAATACAACCCAATTATGAAAAAAGTTACTGTACACAAAGAAATAAAGTAGTTGTTTCATTACTTAGTTTACAAAACAAGTAACGCTATTCTATCTCAATAAAAATATAAATAACAAAACATGGCAAAGGCAGCTTCAAAGAACTCAAAAATTAAAGATTTAAAAGCGGCAGCAGACGCAAAAAATTGGACAAAAGTTATACGCACAGTTAGAAGCGCAAAAACTGGAGCTTACACTTTTAAAGAATCTATTGTTTATAAAGATAAAGTTCCTGAGTTTTTAGCTCAGTAGTCTTATTAAAAAATTGAATAATATTTTAAAAGCTATCTTATGTAAATTAAGGTGGCTTTTTAGTTTATAAAAATGAACCAAGTTTTAAATAAAAAAATAGCTAGCCTTTGGGTACAATTATTTAGTAATAATTTTATTAGAAATAAATTTATCTTAACTGTTCTAATACTATTGTCTACACTTATATTTTTACCATATTATTTTAGCATAATAGAAAAACGAAATGGTATTGTTTTAAATGACATTGTACTAAATTCTCTGCCTGCAAAAGATGTATCAATATTAATATTTTCTATAATTTGGTCTCTCAGCATTTTAATGTTTATAAAAGCAGTACAAAACCCAAGACTTTTTGTGATTTTTGTAACCAGTTTTACATTTTTAACAGTTAGTAGAATAATAACTATTTATTTTGTTCCTTTAAATCCTCCAATTGGGCTCATAGAATTGAAAGACCCCTTAAGTAATTTCTTTTATGGTAATACATTTATTACTAAAGACCTTTTTTATTCAGGGCATACAGCTACTATGTTTTTAATGTATTTATGTTTTAAAAACAAAATTCTTAAAGCGATAGCTTTGGTAGCAACTTTAATGGTAGGTTTTTTGGTTTTATTACAACATGTTCACTATACTTTAGATGTTTTAGCAGCTCCATTTTCCGTTTATATAATTTTTAGGGTTGTAAAATGCTGGCTAAAGGGAATATGATTTTTTAATTGAAAAAAAATACGCATTTTTGCATATTATTACCAAAAGAGTAATTTTAATTTAACATTGGTTTTACAATTAATTTAGTTTTAAACTATATTGAGTGCTAGCCACTTTTAATAAAAAAAGTAAAAAAGAATGAGTAGAATAGAATCTAAATATTTCACATTACAAGAAACAATTTCTCAGGAGCAATTAGATTTTTTTAATATAAATGGGTTCATTTTATTTAAAAACTTCATTTCTAAAGAAACAACAGACTTGTATAAAAGTGAAATGGAAAGAGTAGGAAGCGAATGGATAAAAGACGGTAAAGAAAAAGTAAATGGCATTCCAATTAAATATGGTAAAGATCAAGAGGGAAATAAAATTGTACAAAGATTTTGCTTTTTATCTCAATATAGCCAAGTATTGCATGATTTATTAGAATCTACACAAATGAATATGCTACCCACTTTTTTAGAACCTTATGAAGGAAGAATTGGTGAAAATGAAAAAGATGGATTGGTATTAAATAATTATTTGAGAACGCCTGACAGTACTTTTACCCACATGGGCTGGCATACTGATAGCCCACGAGATTTATTTTTAGGGCAAAAAATAATGCCAATGCTAAATGTGGGCATACATTTAGATGATTGCCCTTTTGCAAATGGTGGGCTTCGTGTATTGCCAGGCACACACAAACAAGGGTTTTTTAAATTAATGTTTGGGAAAAAATATTATGTAGATAATAGTGCCGATAAACTAGAAGTTGGGTTTAATATAGAAGCTGGAGATTTAACTATACATGATGGAAGAATATGGCATAGGGTAGAGCCATCTCCTTTTACTGGAACGAAAAGCCAAAGACGTGTAATGTATGTGCCAGTTGTTACAGGTAAATACATGCCCAAATCTCAAAATAGTAAAACACCATTTTATCATCGTTTTAGCAAAAAAGCACATCATTAAAATTAGGCATGCTTTTCAATTATAAATAAAATGAGCTACGCAATTATTACTGGTTCTAGTAAGGGTATTGGAAAATCTATAGCAATAGAACTAGCAAAGAAAAAAATAGACGTTTTACTAATAGCTCGTTCTTCTGACTTATTAGATATTCTTGCAAAAGAAATAACCACCACTTATGCTGTAAAAGCGCATTGCTTAGTTATAGACTTAGCAGCACCCGAAGCACCTAATCAAGTAAAGCAATGGTGTATACATAACAATTACAAAGTAAACATTTTAGTAAACAATGCTGGGTATGGATTGAGTGGAGCATTTGAAAAATATTCCTTAAAAGAGTATAATGATATGCTACAGATAAACATAAACGCAGTAACAAGCTTATGTCATATCTTTTTAAATGATTTTAAAAAATTACCAGAAGCTTATATTTTAAATATTGCTAGCACTACTGCTTATCAATCTGTACCGTGTTTTAGTATGTATGCAGCATCAAAAGCATTTATAAAAAGTTTTACAAGGTCGTTAAGTTACGAACTCCGCAAAACAAATGTAAGTGTAACTTGTGTGAGCCCTGGCGGTACAGATACAGATTTTGCTGTAAGAGCTGCAGTAAGCAACCAAGCCTTAAAAGCAGCAGATAAGTTTAATATGACTACCAATGCAGTTGCAAAAATTGCAGTAGATGCTATGTTTAACAAAAAAACAGAAGTAATTACGGGGGTAGTAAATAAAGTAGGTGCATTTTTATCATGGTTATTGCCTCAAAAATTTGTAGAAGGAAATTTGTATAAAATTTACAATCAAAAATAGTAAGTTAAAATCTCACCCAATTATAAACTGTAATTTATAAAAATAATTGTTTCGAATTATTTATTATCAATACTCTGTTACAACTTTTTTATATTTGCTTATGGGACTTTTTGATAAACTCTTTGGAAAAAAACAGCAACAAGAAACGTTGGATGCAGGCTTGCAAAAAACAAGGGAAGGTTTTTTTGGTAAAATTACAAAAGCAATAGTTGGAAAAAGTACAGTAGATGAAGAAGTACTTGATAACTTAGAAGATGCTTTGGTAAGTGCTGATGTGGGTATTGAGACTACTGTAAAAATTATTGATAATATAGAAAAGAGAATTGCCAGAGATAAATATGTAAATACTGCTGAGCTTAATGGTATTTTAAAACAAGAAATAGAAAATTTATTAATAAAACCGACTACGGATTTATCTTACGAAAATTACGAATTGCCAATAGGCCATAAACCACATGTGATTTTAGTTGTAGGCGTTAACGGTGTTGGTAAAACTACTACAATAGGTAAACTAGCACATAATTTTACTAACGCAGGTAAATCTGTTTTACTTGGTGCAGCGGATACCTTTAGGGCGGCAGCAGTAGAGCAACTTACAATATGGAGTGAACGTACTGGCGTGCCTATTGTAAAGCGGGAGCAAGGGAGCGACCC
>JAYUJS010000426.1:0-6918 GCA_043765095.1 Ferruginibacter sp. | reverse complement strand
ATTTGTAGCCACAAAACTGTACCATACGTCATCATTCCATGAATTGGTAGCTGCACAAGTAGGAGTAGGTAATGTGCTAGATTGTGTAGCACTTACTGTAGTACCCGCAGTTACAATTCCGCATAAATAATTAGGATTTACTGTAAGCACAGATGCATTAGCGCATTCATCATTTACAGGTGGTGGCGGTGGTGTACCAATACATATATTGAAAGAAGCACTTGCTGTGCCAGTTACATTTGTAAAAACCCTTACATAATAAGTGTTACCATTTGTAAGCCCCCCTTGGTCAAGTGTATTTCCATTTACACAACCTATTTGGCTAAGTGAAGTACATATACCACTATACAAAGTGATGTTCATTGCAGTACTAGAGCCAACTACATTTAATAAACTTACTCTATGTATTACACCAGTAGCTACAAAGCTATACCATACATCATCGTTCCAAGCATTAGCAGTAGCACAGCTGGGTATGGGCGTAGTGGTAGATAATGTAGCATTATTTGTAGTACCAGCGGAAACGATACCGCATAATAAGTTAGCATTTACAGCAACGCTTTGTGCGTTTAAACATTCATCATTAGCAGGTGGAATATTTGCAGTTACACAAATGCCAAATGTACCAACCTCACCACCCCAGCCCCAAAAACGAATATATACAGTTGTACCAGCTGTTTGGGTTACTGTTATTTTTGGCATGCTTGGGTTTGTACTTCCAGCATCAGCGCATGCAATTTCTGTCATTGTAAGCGTAGGGCAATTACCAGTAGCGGTATAAATAGTCATACCTCCATCTGTAAGCCCAAAGTTTTTTGTATCTATTGTAAGTTGTGTAGCTCCCACTGGCACGGTGGCTTTAAACCACACATCTGCATCAGTAAAATTTGCACAACTAGGGTTTGGTATACCTACTCCGTTAGAATTGCTAGCATCAACATTGCTAAAAGTTTGAAAATTACAAGCTGCTGTTGGTACTAAGGTAATTGCACTTATTGCAGCGCCATTGCAAGGTTCATCATTTAAAGGTACTTGAGCAAAAGATTGAAATACTGTGATGAAAAATACAGCTACAAGCAATAGATGTTTTTGAACTTTTTTGTAGCTTAAAAACTTATTTTGAGGAATATTAAAATTATGCATGGTCAGTTTTTTATAATTATTTATTTATTGGATAACTTTTACTTTTAAAAAAGAAAGGGGAAGTAATTTAATTTTTAAGCTTTAATATTTATTTTTTCAAAGTTTGTTTTTTTATTTTTCCAAAATCAAAACGTAGCCCTATTTCATGTGCTCCTGAGCTACCATCAAATTCAGTAGCTGGAGATTTAAATGCATCGTAGCTATACGAAATATTTACACTCTCTTTTAATTTAAACCCTAATTGCAAACTGTACAGTTGTCTAAATTTAGCTATAACGGCTAACCATAAAACTTCTTGATAATCTAACTTAATACCTAGTTCAAATTCTGCTGGAGCATTTTGAATAACTCTTAAAAGCGCATTTGGAATAAGTATAATATCATCACCAGCATTATATTTATAATTTGCCAAAAAATTAAAATGTCTGTATAATCTACCAGATACATTAGCATTGGGTACATAATTTAACTGTAGTTTACTTTGTATAAGTTGGCTTACTGCTGCTCCTACCGTTAGTTTATCATTTTTTGTATAATAAATACCAAATCCTGCATCAAATCCAAATTTTGAATCAGCACTACCAAGTACAGGGTCGTTACCTAATGCTTCTGTAAGTTTATTTCTATCTATTGCATATTGAAAACCTCTTAGCTCAATACCCATTGCAAACTTTTGCTTTTCATCTTTTGATACTATGTGGTAAGAATATGCTAGCTGAACACCTGTTCTACTTGTAGGCCCAGTTTCATCTTTGTACATGTAGCCTGCAATACCAGCTTTAAGCTTTGGCAAACTAATATCAGTATATGCCATTAAAGTTTTTGGATTGCCAGGGAAAGTTGTCCATTGATTTCGGTAAGAAACTCCTACCATACTTTTATCGGTAATACCTGCTGCTGCAGGGTTAAGCATAGAGTTATGCTGTAAATACTGACTCATAAAATGGAGCTGTTGTGCATTTGCAGCAACTAAACCCACACATAAGGATAATGCAAGTATATATTTTCTCATTATTTAACTTTTAATAATTAGCATTAAAGTTATAAAAAAATGTTAATTAACATTAACATTTTGAAAAAATATTTATTCTTTCTATAGAAGTATCATTACTTCTACATTACGTAAGTTTGTAAGCTTGTACAATACTTCATCCAATCTTTCTATAGGTATTCCAACTTTAATTGTAGTAAATAATTGGTTTTCTTGAGAGATTATATTGCATAAATATTGTTTTAGAATTACTAATACCTCATTCATTTGTGTGTAATCAAATTGCAAATTATATTTTCTTAAAATTGGCTTTCTTACTATAGGTACAACTTGTAGTGCCATAGTAGCGGCGGTTTTGTAGGCATTTATTAAACCTGGCACACCTAACAATGTACCACCGAAGTATCTCACTACAATAATTATAACATCAGTAATTTCTTTGCTATCTATTTGCCCAAGTATTGGTTTGCCAGCACAGCCCGCTGGTTCTCCATCATCCATACTTCTAAAATTATTACCGTCTGTACCTATTCTATAAGCCAAACAAAAATGTGCTGCTTTTGGATGTTCTTTTTTTAATTTTTGTAAAATTTTTTTTAATTCTTTTGCATCTGTAAGCGGAAATGAATATGCCAAAAATTTACTTCCTTTTTCTTTAAACTCTGCTACACCTTCTTGCTCAATTGTACTATAAAAATTCATTGTTGTTTTGTTTATAAATTTCTACACAATCGCTAAAAATAATTTTGGTATGTAAAAGCACTCCGTTGTTTAATTTTGGTGAAGATATACCAGTTTTTAAAACCAACGTTTTATTTGTAATTACAAAGCCTTCGTCCCATAAATTTGCCTCTACAAAGTATTGAATGGTTTTGGCACCACCTTCTATTATTACAGAAGTTAAATGCAACTTGTTTAAACATTCTATCACTCCATCTACAATGCTTGTTTGCACCTGTATTTTATAAAAAATATTGCTACCAACTACTTCATTTTTTTTTCTGTTAATGATGATAGTTGTAGCTTCATCATTAAAAATTTTAAAACTACGGTTTAAGCTTAATGTTTCATCAATAATAATCCTTACGGGGTTTTTACCTTTCCACAATCTTGTTGTTAAAGATGGATTATCATATAAAACAGTATTTTTTCCAACCAAAATAGCGGCACACTCACTTCTTAATTTGTGAGTGATTTTATTTGTGTAATCGTTGCTTATTTTTATTGGGCTATTATTTTTATTTGCAATAAAACCGTCTTTTGTTTGCGCCCATTTCAAAATAATATAAGGCCTTTTCTTTTCATGAAAAATAAAAAAATGTTTATTAATATTTCTACATTCTTTTTCTAAAATGCCTTGCTCTACTTTTACACCTGCTTTTAGCAATCTTTCAATACCAACTCCATTTACTTTTTCAAAACTATCACTACAACCTATTACAACATGTGGTATTTTGTATTGCAAAATAAGCTCTGCGCAAGGGGGCGTTTTACCATAGTGTACACAGGGCTCTAAGGATACATATAAAGTACTTTTTTCGATTAGCCATTTATTATTTTCACATACACTATTTATACAATTTACTTCAGCATGTGCTTCTCCATATTTTTGGTGATAGCCCTCCCCTATTATTACATCTTTATATACAAGTACTGCACCTACGAGTGGGTTAGGTGCTACATTACCTGCACCTAATTGTGCAAGGGTAAGGCAGCGTTGCATATATAAAACGTGTTTTTCCACTCTCCAAAAATAAGCAACAAAAAATTAACTAAATTTGCTTTGATGACTATAAAAGAAATACACACAAAATATATAAAAGCTTTAAAGCAAATTTATAGTGATGGGGAAGCTTCAAAAATGACTGAAATGGTTTTTGAATGTGTTGCTAAAATTAGCAAAAAAGACATAATTACACTTCCAAAAGAAATAATAAATGTAAGCATTGTACGGCAACTAACCAATGCATTGGTTAAATTAACACAACATTATCCTATACAATATTTAATAGGCACAGCTTGGTTTTACAACTTACCATTTATAGTAACTAAAGCAGTATTAATACCAAGACCTGAAACTGAAGAATTGGTATATGAAGCAATCCTATTTTTAAAAAAAAATATAGGTAAAAAAGTTTTAGACATTGGTACAGGAAGTGGTTGTATACCTATTTGCATAAAAAAAAATATAGAGATTGCAAATGTTTTTTCTATAGATGTTTGCAAAGCTGCTTTAGCAATTGCAAAAAAAAATGCTGATGCAAATAATGTAGAAATTGGTTTTAAACTGATTGATTTTTTAGCAGATGAAAACTATTTTGAAGATGAAAAATTTGATTTAATCATTAGCAATCCACCCTACATACCAAAGCAGGAAGAAGCAAAAATGGATAAAAATGTAACTATGTATGAACCTTCAATTGCATTATTTGTGCCTCAACATGACCCATTATTATTTTACAAAAAAATTATATATTTTGCAGAAAAGCATTTAGCAGAAAATGGAAAAGTAATGGTAGAAATACATGAAAATTTTGCTAATGAAACTGCCCTATTATTTACAGCAAAAAACTATGTAGTGGATTTAAAGAAAGATATGCAGGGAAAGGATAGAATGTTAATTTGTGAAACGCAGGTGGGGAATTCCAATGCTTTTAACTTAAGATTGAAACAATAGATTTTTATACATTACAAATTAAAGAATTAGAGGAAACAAACTTCGTTTATTTTAAAAAAACTATAATATTCTTTAAAACTCTTTAAGTCATTACCAATTATAACAAACACCAAAGAGAAAAAATATTGGCGTAGTAATAATTTCTAAACCTCAAAATTTTTTTGAAAAAAATTAGTTAGAATACTTAATTTCTTTTGAATTTAATAAATAAAATTAAGCTTTTGAAAAGCAAATCAACGTCCATATTATTTATCACTACCCGATACGGTGGCAGATGTAGTAGCCCCTATTTTACTTGCCGCTCTCATTACTCTTACAATTTCACCAAAGCCAGCGCTTGAGTCTGCATTAATAGCTACAGCAGGTTTTATACTATCCCCTTGGTCTATATATTTTCTCAATTCCGATTCAATCGAGTCAGGTATAATTTGTTTTGCACCTACATAAATTATTTTATCTTTACTTATACTTACTACCACACTTTGTTTAGATTTTGTATCGCTCTTTGCCCTTGGCACACTCATACGTATCACATTAGGATTTGCTAAAGTAGATATCATTAAAAAAAACATTAATAATATAAACAAAATATCATTCAATGGCCCTGTGTCCACTTCCGAATGTTCTTCTCTTAATTTATTTTTTCTTAAAGGCATGCTATTTTAATTAATTTAAATTTATGAGTTATAGGTTACGAATTTTTGGTTAGGGTTTACAAGTTTTTGACTACGGATGTATAATGAGTTATGACTTGAACTTTCACCATCAACTTTGAAACATTCAACTTTCAATTATGAACTTTCAATCTTCAACCTTCTCACCTAGTTGGTTCCTGCAAAATATCTATAAACTCACTGCTTGCAGCTTCCATTCTATTAGCCATTCTATTTATTTGTGTATCTAAATAACTATAGGCTAAATATGCCAGCATACCAATAATTAAACCTGTAGCAGAAGTTATTAATTTTATATACATAGCATCTGCTATTTGACTAATGGATGGGTTACTAATAGTGGCAAATTCTTTTAACAAAATAACTAGCCCAATGATAGTACCAACAAAACCAAACAATGGAGCAATCCGAGAAATAACGGCCAAAATATTGATATTCTTTTCCATTTTATATAACTCTAACTTACCAACATTATCCATACTTTTTTCAATAGCATCAATAGGTTTTCCTATACGTTGCATTCCTTTGTCTATCATACGAGCAAGGGGGTTATCTTTATTTTTAGCAAGGCTACGTGCAGACGATACGTTGCCACTAGTTATTTGGTCTCTTATAATGCTCATAAAATTTTCATCTGGCTTGCTTGCTTTTCTTATTACCAGTAAGCGTTCTATAAAAACATATACTGCTAGTGCAAATAAAATTCCAAGAGGTATCATTATAGGTCCTCCTTTGCTCAGCATTCCATAAATTGTTTCCGCCTTTGCAGCAGCAGCATGGGCAGCAGTTGTACTGTCTACTTGTAAAAAAAAATCGAACATTTATTACTTGGTTTAAGGTGTTTATTTATTTTATATTTTTTTGAAATAATTTTTGCAAATTTAATTTCAATGCAATAAAACGAAAGTTTATTAAAATTAGCAAAAGGATTTGTTAAAGTTAGATAGAGCCAGTCCCAGAAGAATTTTGTGTATACAAAAATATTTGCAAAGACTGACTCAATCAAAAAAAGCCCCGACAAAATCGAGGCTTTAAATTTTTATTTATTTTCTTGCAATTGTTGCATTGCCATTATTTGCCTCATAGTTTTTTCCATGCCATCGCTGCTTCCATCTAAGAAAATCACATTCCCTTTTCCATACTCTGCAAAGTTTTTAATGGCTTCTACCCACATACTAAATAAAATTACGTTCGTATCAAGGTTGGCTTGTTTCATTTCTGTTGCGGCTGAACTCATACCACGTGCTACTTCTTCTCTAAACAATGCCACACCTTGGCCACGCAACTGTGCAGCCTGCCTTTCAGCTTCTGCTGCTATTTTTATTGCGTTACCTTCAGCTTCTGCGGCTTTTGTTTTTGTAATAAGTAATGCTTGCCCTTCATTTTCGGCAGCTGCTTTTAAGTTGTTAGATGCTACAACTTTACTCATACTA
>JAYUJS010000425.1:0-6922 GCA_043765095.1 Ferruginibacter sp. | reverse complement strand
AATAATGTTTTCGATTCATTCAAAGGGCCAGTAAAATCTAATGTACCTCTTATTGTACTAAAACTACCTGCACTTAAAGTAATTTCTTTTCTATCAACCGCTAATGGTTTTTTAGTAACAAGGTTAATGCTACCACCCGGGTCAACACTCGAAAAAGTAGCACTAGCTGCACCTTTAATCACTTCTACTCTTTCTATATTACTGGTGAGCGGTTGTAAAAAATAATATTGTCTTGTACGCATACCATTTATAATTTGCCCTTCTTCATTTTGGCTAATACCTCTAATTGCATATTGGTTATAAAAACTATTTGGTATCACTCCGGGAATTATTTTTACTGCGTCAGCTAATTGAAATGCTTGACGGTCGGCAATTAGTTCCTTTGTAACAGTACCAATAGATTGCGGAATATCTTTAGTAAGTGTAGCTGTTTTGGTTGCTGAAAAAGAATAATCGCTTGTGTATTTTTTTACAGAACGCCCTGTTACTTCTACCGTTTGTAGTTGTGCTACGTTTGCTATTAAAACAACTTTAAAATCGCTTATGTTTGTTTTTTTGTCAATACTAATTATATCAGAAAATGATTCGTAACCAACGGCAGTAACTGTTAAGGTATAGACAGCTTTTACTAAATCAGAAAAATTAAAACTTCCGTCAGCAGCACTACTTGTAGATTTATTTATTGACTTGTTTTTTAAAGAAATTGTAGCTGCCGAAATCGTTTCTTTATTTTCAGATTTTATACTTCCTGAAAAATTAGACTGTGCCATTGAAGCAATTTGTATAATTGCTAAAAGAATTGTTGTAAAAATTTGCTTCATTTTTTGTTTTTTTTTGTTTTTTGTTTTTTGATTAAATCGTTTCTAAATAAAGTTGTTGTAATTCGCTAGCGGTAATATCACTTGTATCAACCGTATGTACCAATGCCCCTTGTTTCATTATCCCAATCCTTGTTCCCACATTTACGGCATTAAAAATATCATGCGTAGCCATAAAAATTGTTTTGCCATCGGCCGACAATACTTTACATATTTTGGTAAACTCTGCCGTGGCTTTTGGGTCTAGGCCAGATGTTGGTTCATCCATTAATATCACATCGGCATTTTTTGCAAGGGCAATGGCAATGCCCACTTTTTGCCGCATACCTTTACTGTAAGTTGATAATCTTTTTGGGTGTGCTTCGGTTTGTAAACCTGCTTTGCTTAAAAAACCTATAAGTATTTCTTTGCTGTATTTAAAACCTGCTAGGCGGCTAAAAAAATCTAAATTTTCTATCCCATCTAAATTGCCATAGAGTTGTACCACTTCTGGTATGTAAGCCACAAACTTTTTAGTTGCCACATCATTAGGTTTTACAACCACATTATTTATTTTAACTTCGCCAGATGTAGCATCGGTAAAACCAAGCAAAACATTGATGGTAGTGGTTTTGCCTGCACCATTTTGCCCAAGCAGGCAAAAAATTTCTCCTTTGTTTACGGTAAGATTAAGATTGTTTAGTGCTTTGTGATTACTGAACTCTTTTGTGAGGTTTGTAATTTGTAAAATGACCATAATCTATTTTTTTATTTTTTGCAACTATGATGCAAATATACAAATAAACTGTTTATATTTGCAACTACGATGCAATAATTTTAAACAAAAAAATTAATTACAAGAATGATACCCTCATCATACCAAGATTGGAAACACTGCATAGAAGTAAAATGCGGCATAAACCTTACAGAAAAATTTATTGAAGGAAGGCTTAGTGATTTACAAAACGACACAAATCCAAAAACAGTAGAGTTTGTAAACTTGTATGGAATTGATTATAAAAACCAAATAATTAGTTGGTTCGAAAAAGCTAGTTTTGTACCAAAAAACTAATCATGAAAAAATTAAGCATAGTATCTTATTTATTGTATTGCTGCATGGTACTTAATTGTAGCTGTAACCATAATACACACAAAAATGAAACCGATGCAGTTTATAAGCCAGGCCTTGGCGAATTTATGATGCAATTACAATACCACCAAGAGCAAATGGGGCTTGCAATTAATGATAGTAACTATGCAAGGGTAGATTATGAAACTGCCGAAATGGATGAAGTGGCAGAACTCATTAAACAATATCACAACGAACATGAAAAATTAGTAATGCCTTTTACAAAACAATATGCAACGTATGTAGAATCGCCACTTGCAGAAATAAAAAAGCAATGTGCTGAAAAGAATATGCCTCAACTAAAAAATAATTATACCATTATGATAAGTAATTGCAACAGTTGCCATGCTACAAACAAACTGGAATTTATAAAAATAAAAGAATAGCTTTTTGTGAATAAGTAATCTTCCGTTAAACTAGTTTGCGAAATATTAGGACTTGTAAAACAACGTTCTTTATTCTTACATTTTACATAGATTAAGACTCAAAATTTTCTGCATTAATTTAAAAAAAATTGGCAAAAAAGCATATTTTCTAGCTTACCAATTTTTAAATTTTATATTTTTTTATAAAAATAATTTTACTAAAAATATATTCAATTCATAAAAAGTCTATATTTGCATCATTGTTGCATTTGTAAAATTGAAAATTTTACCACCATATAAACATTTTATTGCAGGGCTGCTGCTGTTGTTATATACTTTTATAGCAATGCCCGTTCAATGCTGGCATCATCATAATAGTTCCGCAATTAAAAAAACGGTTTCAACAAAAAAACAGCAAAAATCTTTTGAAAAGAACTACTCACAAACATCAGAAAAAGATTGTTCTATTTGCTCTCACCAATACTCTGTTTATAACGAACCATCAATAGGCAATATAAAATTTGCGTCACTCCTATTAAATAATATACACAACAGTTTTACAGTCTCCATATCAGAAATATCTTTTTTACGCTTTTCTAATAGAGGGCCACCCGTTACTGCATAACACATGCTCATTATTGTAGGAATTTAACATTCCTTTCATCGTTTTTATTCAAACTTATTTTTTTGAAATACATTTTGTTGTTACTGTTTACAGTAACCATAACACTAACTGCATTTTCTCAAAATTGCAACCTCAGGCTTTCTGGCACAATATCCGACATGGATACTAAAGAAAGTTTAAATGGTGCGGTTTTCAGCATTTCTTTGGCAAATAAAAAAACTATTGCACAAAAAGATGGTACGTTTCTATTAAATAATTTATGTAATGGTGCTTACACTTTAACGGTGAGCCATGTATCCTGCGAAACAATAAAAATCAATTTTATTTTAAATGTGGATACTACCATAAATATTCAATTACCTCATCATGCAAATATTTTGCAAAGTGTAGTAGTAAAAAGCGAAGGTAAAAAAGATGTAAATACAGTTTCAAGAACAGAAATAAAAGCACTAGAATTGTTTCAACAGTCAGGGCAATCATTAGGCGAAACTTTGAAAAATTTACCTGGATTAAATTCTATACAAACTGGTCCAACACTATCTAAGCCAGTAATACATGGTTTGCACAGCAATAGATTATTAATTTTGAATAACGGCATACGTCAAGAAGGGCAACAATGGGGCAACGAACATGCACCAGAAATAGACCCCTTTATTGCCAATAGAATATCTGTAATAAAAGGTGCTGCAAGTGTACGCTATGGCTCAGATGCAATAGCAGGAGTAATACTTGTAGAACCAAAAATATTAGAACCTACAATAAATATTCAAGGAGAATTAAATATAGTTGCAAGCACAAATGGCAGGTCATTTGGAACATCAGGATTATTAGAAGGAAAAATAAAAAATAAGTTTTTTGATTATGCTAATTGGCGCATACAAGGAACACTAAAGAAAGCAGGCAATTTTAAAACGGCAAAATATTTCTTAAAAAATACTGGTGCAGAAGAAGCCGATTTTAGTATGGCTACCAACTTTAAAAAGAAAAACTTTGGTAGCGAAATATATTACAGCCAATTCCATAATAAAGTTGGCATTTTTGAAGGTTCTCATGTTGGCAACACTTTAGATTTGTACGCTGCCTTCGAAAGAAAAAAACCAATAACAGCATCATACTTTAGTTACGATATAGATAGAACTTACCAAAACATTAACCACAGTTTATTAAAAGTATCTACTTACTACGAATTTAAAAACGCAGGAAAATTAGAAGCAATTTATTCCTATCAAAAAAACTTGAGAGAGGAATATGATATAGCCTTACCATATTCTACTGACCCAGTAATTTTAGCATTACCACAAATTAGTTTCAAAATAAAAACAACGAATTTTGATTTGGTTTATCAGCACAAACCAAAAAATAATTTTGCAGGCAGCATAGGTATTACAGGTGCTACGCAAAGCAATGTTTTTAAAGGGTTACGTTATTTAGTGCCAAATTTTAGAAATTATACAGGTGGTATTTTTGCCATTGAAAAATATACAAAAGGTAAATGGTTATTTGAAGCTGGTGTGAGATATGATTGCCGCTGGTTAAAAACGTATCAATTAAATGCTACAACATTAATTCCGTTTAGCACCCTTAATATTTTTAAAAATATAACAGGAACTTTTGGAAGTAATTATAAAATAAGCAATAAATTTTCTTTATCTGCTAATGTGGGTAGTGCATGGCGTTCGCCAAGTATCAATGAATTATTTATAGATGGCATACACCTTAGTGCTGCATCTTTTGAAAAAGGTTCTCCAAACTTAGTATCAGAAAGGAGTTATAATTTTTCTTTTAATGCAAAGTATGAATCAGAAAAATTATTTGTACAGGTAGCTCCGTACAATAGTATAATTAATGGCTACATCTATGCAAAACCAATACTGCAACCTATTACATTAATAAGTGGCACATTTCCATACTTTAAATTTACCCAACAAAATATAAACCTTAGTGGTGTAGATGTAGAAGTGAGTTACAAATTTGATAATCATTTTTCGTTTAATAATAAAACAACCATAGTAAGGGGATGGAACAAGAGCATAAATGATTACTTGATTTTTATGCCAGCACCTAGATTTAATAATAGCTTAAAATATGAAATACCATCTACCAAAAACTTTAAGAATTTATATGTAAGCCTCGAAAATATTTCGGTGTTAACCCAAACAAGGGTACCACCAAATAGTGATTATGTAGCCCCACCAAAAGGCTATTTCATATTCAATGCAAATGCAGGATTTGAGCTACCAATGAAAAACAAGAAACTGCTTATTGATATTTCGGCAACCAATTTTACCAATGTTGCCTACAGAGATTACCTCAATAAATTTAGGTATTACGCCAACGATTTAGGCATTAATGTAGGACTACGATTAAAACTTATTTTTTAACCCAACAATAATTTTTTAAAAACAAAAAAACAAAAACAAAATGAAAAAAGTAACAAGTGTATTTACAGGAGGAGCATTAATCCTCGGGCTATTAATTAGTGGCTGTAAAAAAGAGGAAACAGTAGTGGCACCTCCTACGCCAGGTAATGAGTTTTTAACAACAGTAAGGTTGGTATGCACCAACACTGCTAACGCTGCCGATGTAAAAACAGTTTCGGTAAAGGAACAGCCAGGGCAGCCAATTAATTATACCAATGCTACGTTGGTTTTAAAAAAGAATGCAACCTACAATGTGCAGGTACTTTTTTTAGACGAAACAAAAACACCAGTTGGAGATATAACGCAAGATATTTTTGACAGGAGAAATTATCATTTAGTTTGTTTTGAAGTAACGGGTGCTGCCCTTAGTGTTGTACGTACAGATTTGGATACCAACACACCTGCCCTACCTGTAGGTCTTGCAGATAAGTTTACAACTGTGGGCATTGGTACAGGTTCATTAAATGTAAAACTACGCCACCAACCAAATGCAAAAAATGGCGATTGCTCCTCAGGTTCGTCTGATGCTGATGTAGATTTCCCATTAAATATTATAAACTAATTAAACCTAAAAAAAAAATGAAAAAAATAATTATAACAGCAGCCGTACTTTTTTTAGGTACAAACATTTTTGCTCAAAAAACCGAAACTGCAAATTCGCCAATGAATGAAATCTCCATCAACGCAGGTGCTGCAATCCCAATGAGTAATTTTGCAAAAGGCGATTATGCAAATGATAAATCTGGATTTGCAAAAGGAGGATTTCATTTAAATCTTTCTGGTACGCATCAATTAAAAAAGAATTGGGGAATTAATGTAGTTGTTGGTTACTCCCAATTTGGATCTAAAGGGTTACAAAGCCTTGTAGAGGGTTACAAAGAAGATTCTGGTACAGATAGCACCACACTTACCACTTTAAACAAAAGCAGCTCTTTTAACATTCTAGTTGGGCCAGTCTATAAAATTAGCGTTTCTGATAAATTCTCGGTTCAACTTAGGTCATTAGTTGGGTACACAACTACTACTCTAGCTGGCTTTAATCTTTATTACGAAGATTATTTAGCTAAAACTATTATGACCCAAAAAACAGCAATAGCTGGTGGTTTGGGAGTACAAATTGGTGCCGGTGCAAATTATAAAATCACTGATAAGTTTTCAATTTTAGCTAATGTAGATTACTTTACTTCTAAGCCAAAGTTTAATGTAGAGTACGAAAATTATAATGTAAACGCTGGTAGAAAAATAGATACTTATAAAGAAAATATTAGTGGCGTAAATGCTACAGTTGGTGTTGGATTTTCGTTTTAAAAATACAATCTAAGAATAAATGCTATAAAAACAATAGCATTTATTCTTAGAAATCATAGTATGATTTAAACTTTTTCTGGAGTTAAATTAGAAATATAAATTTTACAATCTTCCATTTTTATGTACACAAATGAGAGAAATAAAATAATTGAAATATTTAAAAACAAGGGTATTCACATTACCGAAAACCGTGTTACGCTATATAGTTTAATAAGAGAGCAAAAAAATGCACTCTCCATAAATTACATAAATAAGCATTTTAGTAGCATCATTGATAG
>JAYUJS010000424.1:0-2593 GCA_043765095.1 Ferruginibacter sp. | reverse complement strand
GAGTATTAAATTTAGCTCGTTAATTTGGTAGTGTATTTCATTAAAAATTATTAAGAGGATTGGTAAATACAGCAACCTCTTAACAAACTCTCTAATTCATTGCCATATTATTGATTTGCTTATAATATTTTATTTCACTATTTACTTTAGTTTTTCTTCTATTATTTTTTTCAATGGTAAGCCTTGCCATAAGATAGCTTACGGTAGATTCTGCACCTTGATTTAAGTTTACATATTTATCTTCTAAGCCATCGTAACAGCCGCCTGTGCATGGGTTGTATATAATTTGTTGCAAATGATTATTTCCTAAAAACCAACTAAATGCTACTTCCATTTTATTTATATAATCTTCATCTTCAAAACAACTATTAAATTTGCTAAGTGCCATAATGGTGTAAGCCACATCTATAGCTTGTTCACCACCTATTACAACTTCCGTAGGTGTTATATTTTTTTGCAACCAACCTTTATTAGAAATAACTTTTATTTTTTTATCGGTAAATGTTTTTGCTAATAGAAAATCAAAACTTGATTTTGCAATTTCTTTATAAACCAAATTACCTGTAGCCATGTAAGCACACAACATTGCTTCTGGTATAATGCTATTGCCATAAGTTAAATAACTTTCAAACCATTGCCATTTTTTTTCTGCTTCATGCTTATACATTTGTACCAATCTATTTGCAAGCTCTTTTAACAACAATAAATTATTTGTGCTATAATAAGATGTGTTAGCGTAATAAAGTCCTTTTATAGCAAATGCCATAGCTCTTGTAGAATGTAATTTTGAAAGGGTTATAGCTGCTTCTTCAAATAAAAATATAGCCTCTTCAATTAAGTAATCAGGAAAATAATCTTCCATAGAAATTAAATAGCCCAATGCCCAAATTGCTCTACCATTTGAATCCTCCAAATTGGTTTCATCATTTTGAATGGTAAATAATTTATCTTCATTTACATAATTTAAAAACTTACCATTAGTTTGAAAGCAATATTTTATAAAACTTAAATAAGTGGAAACCGTTTCTACGTAATCATCATTTTTATACAATTCTAAATATTGGCAAGTGGCTACCATTGCCCTAGCATTATCATCAAGTGTATAACCACTTTCAATATCGGGTTGGTTTATTTTTGCAAATTGTATAATTCCAAATGCAGTAGTAAGTTTTTTTAAATGTTTTAAATTTATGGGTGGTATTTTATATTGTAATTGTATGCTACCATTAGCATTTTTTTCAAATAAAAGTGCATGGGCTATAGCTGCGTTTTCCCAAGCAGTAGCAGATATAGCATGTAGCCCATTTAGGCTAATTTGATTACGCAATACTTCATCATTAAGTAAACTAATAACAGCTGTAGAAACTTGTGCTGCATTTTCAAATTCAACTACTATACCTGTGTTATTTTTTAAAACTTCTAACGCATGTGGTATAGGGGTAGATACTATTGTGCATCCACAACTTAATGCATAAGAAAAAGTGCCACTTACTGCTTGGTGTGGGTCTTTCGATGTAAATAAATACACATCTGTAATTTGCAAATATTCGAGTAATATTGGCAATGGTAAATAGTTATTTACAAACTGTACATGTTTTTCAAGCTTTAATTCTACTACTTTTTCTTGCAAAAAATCTCTATATTTTTCTCCTTCCGTTTTAAATATGGTTGGATGTGTTTTTCCTATAATTAAAAATAACACATTTTTGTGTTTTTTAATTATAGATGGTAAAGCATATAGAGTAGTTTCTACACTTTTACCTTCTCCTAGCAAACCAAAAGTGGATAATATTTTTCTATTATTAAAATTATATTTTTGTTTCAATAATATTTTATCTCCATGCGATATTAAATGTGTACCATGGGCTATTATTTCAATTTTATTTTCTATAATGCCATAATCACTCTGTAAAATTTGAGCTGATGTATTGGTCATCACAATAATACTTTGGGCATATTTTGCTATACTATTTACATTTGTTTTTAATGCTTCGTTTGGATTAGGTAAAACGGTATGAAAGCAAACAATGATTGGTTTTGTAAGTGTTTGTAAAAAAGTAATAAATTCTCTTTCTTTACTTTTAAATAACCCAAATTCATGCTGTATCATTATTATTTTTATTGCATTATCATCATTAATTAGCTTGGCCAACCCAACGTAACCTATACGTGACTCTGTGTTTAATATATATTTTACTTCATCTTCGTATACTAACGAAACTACCTCTGCTTCTAATGCACAAATAGATATTGTAAAACTACTTTCAAATTTATTGTTTAATGCCTTAACCAAATCTTGTGAGTAAGTAGCAAGGCCACATTCTCTTGGAGGGTAAGAAGTCATAAATAAAATTTCAGAATTTGAATTTGTATTATTAATTTGTTTTAACTTATCAGAAAATTGATAATGAATATTTATGGCATTGTTAGTAATATTTGCTAAGTCGTTTCTCATTTTATAAATTTTAAAGGTTTTAAATATTATAGATATTCATAAAGATTTCTTTTTAAAAAATACTTATAATTTATGTATTAGTAATTCATTTAATAAATTTGATAGGCTCATAGATGCACAAGCAATTTGTTCATCTGC
>JAYUJS010000423.1:0-6930 GCA_043765095.1 Ferruginibacter sp. | reverse complement strand
CCCGTACACAAGCGAGTACTCGGTTACACATATAATACCAAACGATATTATTCGTGTAGAGTTTAGGTTGGGTTTTCGCATAGCACCAAAAATTAATTTGATGTTTAAAAAAGTAGTAGAAGATTTAGTGGCAAATAGAGAAGTAAATATTACAAGTAGATATGAGAGCCAACAAAGAAATAATATGGTAGGCGATTTTCAATTTATTGTATTAGAAAAATTCCTTAGCCAAGATAATGAACTTCCATTTTTTGAGCAGTTAATAATGAAAGGATATTTTTGGGCAAAAGAAATATCGCTTAGCGAAGAGCGTGGTTTTGGATTAGAGCAAAGCAATGTTTTAGTAGAAAAATTTCCATTAGTAGTGGCGCCAGTAAGCAGCTTAAAAATAAAAAGAGTTTTTCATAACGAAGAGGAAGGGTATTGAGGAAATTGAAAATTTAAAGTTAAAGGTTGAAAGTTTAAAGTATAGAATTTTGAAAAAACAAAAGAAGTTCAAAGCATTGAAGCCTCCCTCCTCTCTTTCGAATAGGAGGGGGCGAGGTTTTTTCGGCAGAAAAGAAAAACTTTTTTGCCCGAGCTAAAGCAGCTATACTGAACTTCATTTACGACAGCCTATCCCGATTTTTTAAGACTCCATTCATAAGTATACATCTTTTGGCATTTTTACCAAGTCATAGACATAGTGGTATAACTAAGCGAAGGTAAATTCGCTCTATTCTCCGAGTTCCTTGCAATTTGGATAAAAAGGTTTAGGATGAAGTTTAATTAAAACAATGAACACAATAACACCAATACAATTACAAGAAAAAATAAACGAAAAAGAAGACTTTATTTTAATAGATGTAAGAGAAGAATTTGAGCATACCGATTTCAATATTGGTGGTTTATTAATACCAATGAATACTATATTTGAAAACATAGCTGCTATACCAAAAAATAAACCCGTAGTTTTATATTGTGCCAAAGGAATACGGAGTGCATTGGTTATACAAAGACTAGAGGAGAAATGCGGTTATACCAATTTGATAAATTTAAGTGGTGGAATGTATAGTTGGAGAAGTGTATTCTTTTTGTAAATCATTGAAATTTGTACAAAATAATTTTTATATTTTGATTATTGTAAGGTTGAAACGCTTTTAAAATAATTTTTAGCTTTTTGCTAATAATACAATTTCGATAATATTAGGGTGTCAAGCTAAGCAGCCTCTTGATGCTGGTCTTCTTAAACGAACTCGCCTTCGACATGCTCAGGCTGACATTTCAATAAATTGAAAGTATGTTTTATAAAGTGTGTCATTAGTAGCAGCTTGTCATACCAGTTGTGTTAGTTGAAACGCTTTTAAAATAATTTTTAGCTTTTTGCTTATAATACAATTTCGATAATATTAGGGTGTCAAGCTGAGCAGCCTCTTGAAGCTGGTCTGCTTAAACGAACTCGCCTTCGACATGCTCAGGCTGACATTTCAATAAATTGAAAGTAAGTGTTTTATAAAGTGTGTAATTAGTAGCAGCTTGTCATACCAGTTGTGTTATAAGAAACCCGCCTTCAACATCCGCCTGTGGCGGATACATTTTAATAATTTTAAGTTTTACCTTTTTGAACCCAACCATTCTTTATATCATCATCGGCTACATTGTACTCTTTGCAGTAATATATTTTATACAAGAGCGAGTAATTTTTAAGCCCGAAAAATTAAAACAAGATTTTAAGTATGCTTATGATGCCCCATTTGAAGAATTGTTCTTTGATGTAGAATCAGGAGTACGAATAAATGGATTGCATTTTTATGTAAAAAAACCATTAGGGTTAGTACTATATTTTCATGGCAATAGTAGAAGCATAAAAGGATGGGCAAAGTATGCCAAAGACTTTTATAGATACCAGTACGATGTATTGCTAGTAGACTATAGAGGCTTTGGAAAAAGCACGGGTAAGCGCAGCGAAAAAGATATGCTTACAGATATGCAATTTGTGTACGATACCCTAGCGGTACAATATGCAGAGCATCATATTATAGTGTATGGACGAAGCCTAGGCAGTGGCTTTGCTGCCAAGCTTGCAAGCGATAATAAACCTAGGTATTTAATTTTAGACGCCCCATATTTTAATTTTGCAAAATCAATGGAGCGTTTTATACCTATTTTGCCGATGAAATATTTATTAAATTACCAACTTCGAACAGATAAATGGATAACCCATGTAAACTGCCATACATACATTATACACGGTACAAAAGATTGGTTAATACCCATCAGTAATAGTGAGCGTTTGCAAGCACTAAATCCTAAAAAAATAACGCTGCTTCGTATAAAAGGTGGAGGGCATAATAACCTACCATCCTATAACGAGTACCATAATTTACTAAGAGATATTTTGCAATATTAATTTATTTGTACATGACATTTAATAAAAATAAAATATATCGTTGGGTAATAAGAATTGTTATTTTATATGTAGCTATTGGTATTGGTTTATTTGTATTTCAACAAACGTTTATTTTGCATCCTACAAAACTAGCAAACAATTATACCTTTAAGTTTGACGGCAAATTTGAAGAAATAAATATACCATTTAATGATACAGACACTCTGAATCTGATAAAATTTCTACCATCAGATACCATAAGAAAAGGAGTTGTAATTTACTACCATGGCAACATGAATAATGTAGAACACTATGCAGGTTTTACAAAACCATTTACCAGCAAAGGCTACGAAGTATGGATGGAGGATTACCCAAGCTTTGGAAAAAGCACAGGCAAAATAACAGAGCAAAAATTATACCAACAAGCCATGCAAGTAAAAAAAATGGCTAATACAAAATTTAGTAATGATAGCGTTATACTTTACGGAAAATCATTAGGTACAGGCATTGCTGCTTATGTAGCTAGTAATACAAAAGCAAAAATGCTCATTTTGGAAACCCCTTATTATAGCATACCTGCACTATTCAATTGCTATGCGCCTATATATCCAACAGCAGCAATGGCTACTTTTAAAATACCTACGTATGAGTATATACAAAGTGTAAAATATCAAATTACCATTTTTCATGGCACTAGTGATGGAGTAATTCCGTATCGCTCTTCTTTAAAGTTAAAAGCATTTTTAAAGCCTATAGATACATACATTACCATACCAAATGCTGACCACATTAATATCAATAAAACTAAATTGTATTTAAATAAAATTGATAGCCTATTAAAATAATTATAAACAAGTAAATACAGCCACAAACATTGTATCGGCTTGCATATTGTATCCTTTTAAATATTCTTTATGTAATAAATTAAAATTCTTATTTTGTTGTAAATATTGTACCACATCCTCATTTTCTTTTTTAAAAACGGAGCAAGTAATGTAAAAAAACAAACCTCCCTTTTTTAGTTGTTGCTTAGCATTACTTGCTATACTTTTTTGTAGAGCTACAAATTCTATTATACTTTTTTTATTAAAAAATGCCAGTTGCTCTGGCGTACGAGCCCATGTACCACTTCCCGTACAAGGAGCATCACAAATAATAATATCATATTTTTTTTTAACCGAAATACTTTCACTCTTACTCATATCCACTAACGAGGTATGATAATTTTTTATGCCTGCATCTTTAAAACGGGCTTTCAAATTATTTAAAATAGCTGGGCGAATATCTGAAACTTTCAAATCTATATTTCCCTTTAAAATATCATAAATTAATATAGACTTACCACCACTAGCAGCGCAACAATCCCACACTTTATGAAGCTTTGGCAAAATATTATTTTCATTTTGTATATAATTAAATACCCCTTGAGAGTTATAATCCTGCACTACTACTTCTTTGTTTAAAATTAATATTTCATCTATTTTAGTTGTTTGGGGCAATGCTATACAATTATCAGCAATTACTTCAAATACTATATTTGCATTTTTTAATTTTTCATACACTATTTCTTTTTTACCCACACGTATGCGCAAGAAAAATAAAGGCTGTTTCAAAAATGAGTAAGCAAAATTATCAAAGTCAATATCAGCTCCGAGTTCTTCCAAAAAAGGGAAAATATGTTTTGGATTTATTTCTTGCAAAACACATTTTTCGTATATAGATAAATGTGTTTGCTCGCATAAAGCGGGGGCTAATGCTTCTAAAAATTTATTTGAAGTATCGGTACAGACAAAAGTTGCCGCAATTATTCTTTCCTCAATCGTTTTGTTTTTAAGTGCATTACCAAGTCTGTAATAATTATAACAAAGTGATGCTATACTTTTCCTATCCTTTGAACCAAATTTTTTATTAGATGCAAAGCTTCTTTTTAAGTGATGCATCAAAGGCTCGCCTTGCTTGGCAGTTTCTATTATTTTTATGGCAGAAGTTATGTGAGAGTGGAAATGGCTCAAGGATTAATTTTTTGAGTAAAAGTAAGTAGTATTAATATTGGATTCTATATTTATTTATAAAAAGACATTTTAAAAAAATACAACTTTTTTGTTGTGTTCGCTTTTTTTAATCACTTTTATATAGGCAAATTAGTTATTGATGATTCCAAATTTTACTAATTCAGGTTAATTATCTAGAGGAGTTTATTATCCACCTTGGAAAGAGTTTGTTTTAAAATATGGGTTTAATGAACATCGACAAAAGTTATTAGTTGCTTTACTAGAGGGGTTAAAAATATTAAAAGATTGTGGTTGTGAAGATATTTTTATTGACGGTAGTTATATAACAAATAAAACAAACCCAAATGATATTGATGTTTGTTACAATACAACTTTCTAAAATTTTGAAAAACTAGATAAAAACAATCTAGAATTCTTCAGCCCAAAAAAAAGAAAGCATTTGCAAAATAAAAAATATGGATAAGGTTTTATAACTTACAATAGTTATAAAAAATTATATAATAATTTTTTTAAGTTACAATAGAAATAATGAACTTGAAGGTATTTTAAAGTTTTTCTTAAAAAAAATAATGCCATGATACAAAACGAAAAACAACATAAGATAACAGTAAAGAAATTAAATCATTTTACAGCATTAGCAAATGCAGCGAAGCTATTTGTCAGTAAATCTTTAGAAAATAAATTACAATATGCATCTTATTGTCAAATAAAAAATCAATTAAAAAAAGAAGTAAAAGCCTATTCAAAAACAAAACAAAATGCTGTTACACTAAAAAGGCAAATATCAATAACACAATTGCCAGATGTTTTGATTAAATATAAAATTTCTAAAAAGCTTTCTCAAAAAGATTTTTCCGCAATACTTGGTATAAAAGAACAACAACTATAGCGATACGAAGCAAACAAATATGCAACTGTAAGTTTTAAAAGATTACTATCTTTTGTAAAAAAACAGATTTAGAAATAATGCTCACTGTTAAAAATGCATAGATATTTCTTAATTTGCACACTTGCACATTTTCTCATTTTCACATTTCAAAAAATGCAATTCTCCCAAGTAATAGGCCAACAAGACCTAAAAACGCAGCTCACCCAAATGATACAGCAAAACAGGCTTAGCCATGCCTTGTTGTTTTTGGGCAAAGAAGGCAGTGGCGGTTTGCCATTGGCACTAGCATTTGCACAATACATTACTTGCGAAAATAATCCGCTGCAAGCCAGCAGAAAAAAAACTGTAGCAGCAGTAGCCGAAGTATCATTATTTGGCAATGAACCATCAGCGGAGATAGAAGAAAAAAATTTTATAGATGCATGTGGCATTTGCTCCGCATGCACCAAAGCCACCAAACTTATTCACCCGGATATACATTATTGCTACCCTGTTATTCCACGTAAAAGTGGCGACAAACCCATTAGCACCAATTACATAACCGAGTGGCGAGATTTCATCAACAAAACGCCTTATGGCAATGCGTTTGATTGGTTGCAAAGCATCAATGCCGAAAATAAACAAGGTAATATTACATCCGATGAGTGCAACGATATCATTAGAAAAATGAGTTTGAAAAGTTTTGAAAGTGCTTATAAAATTCTCCTAATTTGGATGCCCGAAATGCTTGGCAAAAACGGAAATAAATTATTAAAACTTATTGAGGAGCCACCTCCAGATACTTTATTTATTTTGATTGCTGAGAACGATGCACTCATTTTACCGACCATTTTATCTCGTACACAACTTATAAAAATCCCCATTTTATCACCTACAGATATTGCTGCAGCATTATCAAATAACGAAGCAACGCCTAGCCATAAAGCTGCACAAATTGCTAGCACTTCCGAAGGTAATTACCACGAAGCTTTGCAACAATTGCAACATGCCGAGGACGATTATGAGGTTTTGCTGAGAGATTGGCTCAATAGTATCATAAAAAGTGGCCCAGCGGCGCAGGTAAAATGGATAGAAGAAGCCGCCAAACTTGGGCGTGAAAAACAGAAACAGTTTTTAAAGTATTTCACGCATATTTTGCAACAAAGTATTCGCCTAAGCATCATACCAGCAAAGGATATAGATGGTGCAAACATCGATTTTGCGATGCGTTTCAACAAGTTGTGCAGCATAGATCAGCAAGAGGCCATAGCCGAAGAATTGGACAAAGCCGCCTACTATATTGAGCGAAATGCCAACGCAAAAATGCTTTTTCATGCCCTCACCATCCGATTATATCATATTATTAGCAACAAATCGCTAATTTTGATACAATAGGTTAAAAACAAATTTTTCAAATTTGATTTTTGTTGACCAAACAAAGAAGCAGCAATATTCAGCTTCGGTGGCGTCGCACATTTCATCTTTGGTACTACTATTAAGCTTTCCCCAAATAGTTTGGCAAGTTCAAATCGCTATTACAAACAGGAACTTTTTTAGGAGTAATTGTTTTATCCTTTTAAAAATTGGTTTAAAAATCATAGAAAATTTATGAACCAATAACATTTACTAACGATTTGTAAAAATATATAAAATGGCTTGTGGAAGTTGCGGAACAGGAACAC
>JAYUJS010000422.1:0-2593 GCA_043765095.1 Ferruginibacter sp. | reverse complement strand
AGAGTTGTAAAAATAAATATTTTTTATTACACAATTGCATTGTTTTCACGGATTTGGATAAATGATAAATGGGGTTACTTTCAATTGAATTTGTAATTGTAAAATTAAAATATTTATTGTCGCTTGCTGTAGTACAAGAAATAAAAATTTAATAGAAAGATTTCGCTTTTTGATTAGAAATTTGTTAAAAAAGACACCCCATTATTTATTTAAATGCAAAGCTTGTGAAAAACGGTAGCACTTGCTTGTTGAGTACACATAATTGTGAGATCGTTTATACACACATGAGTAGGTAGTGTACAAATATAAAAAATTGTATTTGCAATATCACTTGCTTCCAAAGGAGTATATCCTACATAAGCAGCTTTTGCTTTTTGTTCATCTCCTTTAAATCTTACTATAGAAAACTCAGTTTCCACAGCACCCGGGTTTATGGAGGAAACTTTTATACTATACTTTAATAAATCTATTCTCATTGCTTTTGATAGAGCATCTACTGCAAATTTGCTAGCGCAATAAGCATTACCATTTTCGTACACTTCCTTGCCAGCAATGGAGCCTATGTTTACAATTTGTCCTTTACTTTTTTTAAGTTGTGGAAGTAAAGCACGGCTCACATACAACAATCCGTTTACGTTTGTTTGCATCATTGTATCCCAATCATCAATATTGGCCTCGTCAAACGGGTCTCTGCCAAGTGCAAGCCCTGCATTATTTATAAGTATATCAATATTTTTTTCTTCTACACTTTTAACTGCTGCAAAAACAGCTTCTCTATTTTGTACATCAAAACACAATGTTGTTACCTCTACATTATACTTGTATTCCAACTCTTTTTTTACACTTGCTAGTAAACCCTCTCTTCGTCCTGTAACTATAATGTTAAAATTATTTGCAGCAAATTTTTCTGCACATGCTTTACCAATGCCAGCGGTAGCGCCAGTTATGAAAACTGTTTTGTTCATTGAGGGAAGTGGGTTATTGGTTATTCGTTGTTGGCCTGTCGTCATTTGTTAATTGTCATCGTTATTCGTTGTCTGTAATTTGTCGTGTATTCTCTTTCGTTTGTTCATTTTCTTCGTTATTCATAATCTAAGTACTATCTTATTAAAACAACATTTCCTTTTCTAAATATTCGTTTGTCTTTATAATCAATTGCAGTAGCTGTCCACACATAGCCTGCAGGATCCTGTGGCTTGCCATTATAATTACCATTCCATCCATCACCAATTTTACTTGTGGTATAAAGTAACACACCCCAACGATTGTATACACTAAAATTCTCTAACCTTTTTATACCAAGACAGATAGGTCTAAATAAATTATTCAATCCGTCATTGGCAGGTGTAAATGCGGAGGGTACATATAAATCTGGAGGCAATGAAAATACTTTTACATTAATGGTATCAGTATCAGCACATCCATTATTATTACTTACCGTTACTTTGTAAGTAATGTTACTTAATGGGTTTGAAATTGGATTGAAGATATTATCTTTATTTAACCATTTATTTGAGGTCCATAAAAAAATAGTACTACCAGTTGCAAGTAGTTGCAAAGGCTGCCCGAGTACAATTGAAGTATCAGAGGGTCCTGCATTTGCTTTCACTTTTACAACCTCTACTGTTACTACTTTTGAAACTGACTTGGGGCATCCCAGAGTATCTGTCACACTTAATGTATATGATATTGTTTTTAATGGGAATTGTACTATCGGGTTTGCAATAAGTATATTGGATAAATAAGTACTAGGTGACCAATTATAACTACTACCACCACTAGCTTTCAACTGCACACTTTTACCAAAACATATTGAAGTATCGTTGGAAAAAGGTATTGGATATGGAATTGTTTTTACAATAATTAATTTCTCTTTAAAACATTTATTGGAGATAGATGCTTTAACTCTAAAAGTATCCGTAGCATTTATAGGTTTTACTATTGGGTTTTTTACAGTTGTGTCTTCTATTAATGCTTTTGGTGACCATGCAAAGTATAATGCATCGGTGTTTAATTTTAATTGAGCCTTATCGGTACGGCAAATGATAGTATCCTTTACTGAAAGCAATGTTACAGCACTTACTACACTTACAGTTACTTTTTTTGAACCGCTACATCCAAAAACATCTTGATAATATGCGGTATAAGTTGTAGTAACATCAGGGCTTACCAATGGGTTAAAACTATTTACATTACTTATCATATAATTTGGACTCCAAGTAATAATACCTACTGTAACATTACTTTTTAGCTGTAAAGTATCTATTGAACATATAAGTGTATCGCTACTAATTATTAAATCTGGTTCATCTACAATTTTTACAATGGGGTAAAGCGTATCTCTACAGCCTTTACTACTTTCCACAATAAAGGTTACCTTATATGTACCTGCTGTTGTGTAAATGTAAGTAGGGTCTTTTAATCTGCTAGTATCATTGGTTAAAGTTGTGACACCAAAATCCCATTTCCAAAAATTTACAAAAGGAAAGTTAGTAGTGGTTAAGTCTGTAAATTGTATAGGTGTGTTTTTACATTGAGGAAGTATAGGGGATGTAGCAGGGAAAAAACCTGGGTATACTTTTACCAGTAAACT
>JAYUJS010000421.1:0-2596 GCA_043765095.1 Ferruginibacter sp. | reverse complement strand
CTAATGTGTATGTCGTCTCTCACACATAACTATCCACATCGTCTCCCGTAATTTTTTTTCCACTCATTATTATCAATCTCTCCACCACATTTCTAAGTTCTCTTATATTTCCACCCCAGTTATTATGTTGCAATTTTAGTAAAGCAGCTTTTTCTATTTCTTTATTTGGTTGCCCATATTCTGCTGTTATTAATTTTGTAAAATGGTCTACCAATTGTGGTATATCTTCCTTTCTTTCTTTTAAAGATGGTACATGTATAATTATTACGCCAAGCCTATGGTACAAATCAAGCCTAAAATTTTTGTTTTCTACTTCTTGCAATAAATTTTTATTTGTAGCTGCTACAACTCTTACATCTACATTTATATCTTTATCTGCTCCCACTCTGGTTATTTTTCCTTCCTGTAAAGCTCGTAATACTTTTGCTTGTGCACTTAGGCTCATATCTCCTATTTCGTCTAAAAATAAAGTACCCCCACTTGCTTGCTCAAATTTTCCAATTCGTTGTTTTATAGCCGATGTAAAAGAACCTTTTTCATGCCCAAAAAGTTCACTTTCTATTAATTCGCTTGGTATAGCTGCACAATTTACTTCAACCATTGGGCCTTCGTTTCTGTTGCTTTTTTCATGTATCCAACGAGCTACCAATTCTTTACCCACCCCATTTTCTCCAGTAATTAGTACACGTGCATCTGTAGGTGCTACTTTTTCTATGGTATTTTTTATTTTATTAATAGCAAGGCTATCGCCTACCATATCTATTGTTTTATTTACTTTTCTTTTTAAAATTTTAGTTTCGGTTGTAAGTTTGGTTCGGTCTGTAGCATTGCGAAGCGTAATGAGTAATCTATTTAAATCTGGTGGTTTACTGATGTAATCAAAAGCACCTTTTTTTACTGCATCTACTGCTGTTTCAATATTACCATGTCCACTTATCATTATAATTGGCACATCGTTATTAATAGCTTTTGCTTTGTCTAAAAATTCTATCCCATCAAGCTTTGGCATTTTTATATCACATAAAACTGCATCAAAATTTTTTTCAGAAAACTTTTTTAATCCTTCTTCTCCATCACTTGCCTCTTCAATTTTATAGCCCTCAAAACCTAATATTTCTGCCAAGGTTTTGCGTATAGCTCTTTCATCATCTATTATTAAAATAACTGCCATGTTTTGTTTTATTAGGTTTTACCAAATTTACTTACAAAAAATCATGCCACATAATAAATTACTAATTTTAAATAACGAATTTTGAGCCTTTAATTTTAAGCCAACGATTTAGGAGGTATGAGCAATATATTTACAAATTATTTAATTTATTTTTGCCGAGAAGCCGAAAGGCATTTTTAGGAAATGCAAGATTGGACTGGATTTGCTGCACCAAATATTTTGCTATAGATTTATAACGTATAAATTGCTTTGCATTTTTAAATGTGGAATACTAAAACTTAAAAGAGTCGTTAAAAATTACATTTTTTTTAACGACTCTTTAAACTATATGGTTGTGTTAATTTTTTTATATTTATCGAAATTGAAAATGTATAGATTTTAAAACAGTCTTCTAAAGTTGAATAAGGGTAGGCATATAACAACTTTGAACTTTCAACATTTCAATTTTCAACTATATCTTCACCGTGCTCATACCTCCATCTACATGCAGTACTTGCCCTGTTATCCAACTTGCTTTGTCAGATAATAAAAATGCAGCTATGTTTGCAATATCATCAGCAGTTCCTATTTTTTTTAACGGATGGCGAAGTGCAATAGCAGCCTTCTTTTCATCTGTATTTAATAGCTGCGCAGCTAGAGGTGTTTCGGTAAGTGATGGTGCTATACAATTTACCCTAATGCTTGGAGCCCACTCTGCAGCCAATGCTTTTGTAAGCCCTTCTATAGCACCTTTAGAAGCGGACACTTGTGAGTGAAAGGGCATGCCTACTTGCACCGCTACTGTTGAAAAAACTACTATTGATGCATGCTCACTTTTTTTTAGTGCAGAAAATGTAGCTTGTAAAACTTTTATAAGACCACCAACCTGTAAATTAAAATCGTTGGCAAAGTCGTCTGCTTTTATTCTGCCAAAAGGTTTCAGGTTTATGCTACCTGGGCAGTAAATAACCCCATCTAAAGTTTCTGGTAAAAATGATAAATTAAGTTCGGCATCCATTACATTTAATGAATGGTAGGAAATGTTTGGATTTGTGCTATCTATGGGATGTGTATTGAATGTGCCAATTACCTTATTTCCTTCCGTAGCAAGTGTTGCAGCCAGTTGTAATCCTATTCCAGATGATGCACCTATAATTAAATATGTTTTCATAAACGTTTTTTACTTCTGAAATACGAAAAAATGTTTTATTTGTTTTTTAAAATTAGTTCTTAATTTAATTTATAAAATTGTATAATTTTTTATAAAGAGATTTAGAAGATTATAGTTTATAAGTTTTGCACATTAATGATAAATAGTAGCTAAACCTAACGCCTTTAAATTTTACCTAAAATAATTTTAGTATAAATGTTATTAATTCTGAAACTCATAACAAGAAACTTGTAATAAAAAACTCGTAACGCCTAACTCCCCAATAATTCTTTCAA
>JAYUJS010000420.1:0-6948 GCA_043765095.1 Ferruginibacter sp. | reverse complement strand
CATTTTTTTTGTGCTACCAAAGTAAGCCCTTTCCATGCTGTACTTTTTTTATTAAGCAAAACTTCTAGAGGCTGCTGTTGCAACCATTCTGAAATTTTTTTAGCAGTTATAGGTTCATTTTTAAAATCGTGAAATTGAAATTTTATTCCATTTTCTGACAACCATGAAAATGCTTTTTTTACCGACCCACAATTTGAGATACCATATATATTTACCATTTTGCAATTTCAGGTTTATTGTTCATAATTTTTTCTATTTTTTCCATTACATCTACAGTTAGCAAAGGCAATACATCTATTGCTTTTAAATTTTCTAGCAACTGTACTTTTTTTGTAGCGCCTAAAATAGCAGTGCTTACATTAGGGTTTTTTATACACCATGCTATGCTTAGCGCAGCAAGGCTTACATTCATTTTTGTAGCAAGCTCAGCAAGTTTTTTTACTTTTTTTATTCTATCTTCTTGTAAAACCTTTTCTTTTAGCCACTCAAAACCTTCAAGGTTTAGCCTAGCATTTTTAGGTATACCATCATTATATTTACCAGTAAGCAAACCTGAGCAGAGTGGACTCCAAATAGTAGTACCAAGCCCTACATTTTTATAAATTTCTGAAAAATCTGCTTCCACTTTTGTACGCTCAAAAAGATTGTATTGTGGCTGCTCCATTGTAGGAGCAATTAAATTATATTTTTCTGCACATCGGTGTGCTTCCATTATTTCTACACCTGTCCACTCACTTGTACCCCAATATAATATTTTACCTTGCTGTATAAGCGTATTCATTGTTTGCACCGTTTCTAAAATTGGTGTAGTTTTATCTGCCCGATGGCAATAAAATAAATCTAAATAATCTACCTGCATTCTTAGCAAAGCCTCATGGCAAGCTTCAGTTAAATGTTTACGGCTATTGCCCGTTTGGTTAGGTTTATTTTCTTTTCCTCTCCAGCCAAAATAAGCTTTAGAAGAAAGTACAAACGAAGTTCTATCCCATTTCTTTTTCTTAAGTATACGCCCCATCATTTTTTCACTTTCGCCTAATGCGTATGCTTCAGCGTTATCAAAAAAATTAATACCATTGTCATAAGCTATACCCATCAGCTCATCGGCTACTTTATCATTTATTTGCTTGCTAAAACTTATCCAGCTACCAAAAGATAGCACACTCAATTGTAGGCCAGAACGACCAAGATTTCGGTATTGCATGATGTTATAATTTCTAATTTTTAAAATTGCTGATTTTTGGTTTCGATTAACCAAAGTTAACTTTAAAAATTAAATGGGGTTAAATCATTAAAATATTTTGTATTCATAAAATGAAAGAAAAATTTAATTCGAAAATAATTATGTATTTCATAATAAAACACAAAAAATATTTGCTTTGTGCCGTATATTAATTGTAGTCCGTTCTCCATTGGCTATTGTCTCATATTAAATATCTAAAAAACTAACATCTGCTCCGTCATTTAGGAAACCCATTTTCGTTTGCATTAAAAGCTCCATTACCAAATAATACGTGATAATTTTTAAAAGCTTGGTCTGCCTCCATACCTGTACCATTTAAAAACTGTCCTCCCTGCTGGCGTACATGTACTTTTTTATTTGTGTAAAACTCAACCCCAGTCCTACTTCTATCCCAATACAAATCTTCGCAATAAATAGTATCTCCTTTAAGCATATTTATAATTTTTACGCTATCTCGTAGGTAAATAATATTTTTTGTTTCTTGATACTTTCCGTATTTAGCAGTAAGCTTACTTTCCTTTTGTTCTTGCATGTTATAAAATTCTGCATATACCGTTTTTGGAAATTCGTAATATGAAGCAGTATCATCGACCCTTATCATAAGTGGGGCAGTTAGTATTGCTTTTGCTTTACCCCCTATGGTATAATTTATTTTTATATCAGTAGCTTCCTCTACACCTGTTTCTTTTTTTTTGTTTAAATTATTTACTTCTGTAAAATCATTTTCACAAGAAAATAAAAAAAAGCAGCCTACAAAAAGGGCTGCTTTTACAATTTTATTTTTTAATAAAAAACTCATTTAACAATATTAAAATTTTGTTAGAATAAATACAAAACTTAATCGTACTTACGCTTTTGAAACCATGCTGCAGAAACTGTTACACCAAAATTAAACCTAGTAACTCCTTCTCTAATACTAACATTATTTTTATTACCCCTCTCTCCTATTTCTAAACCCGCATTTAAAATTGCAAAATCGCCATATCGCAATCTTTGGAAAGTGGTAAGTGGTAAGCCTAAGCCCATTGTAAAGCCATAATCTGGTCTACTGCTATTGCCTAACTTTATATAATCTGAACCATAATAAAGGCCAGCACGGTATTTTACAAAATTAAAATACTTATTTATTCCTTCCTTTGCTGGGTAATATTGTGCCCCAACATGTAATTTAAAATTATCCTCCACCGCATCGCTTGCGCCATAATAACGATATTGATTCCAAGCAGTAAAATCAACATCGGCTCCTATTAACCAATTGGCTTTTTTATCAGTATAAGTAAACCCAACATTATATGAAGCAGGTAATTTAATAATACCAGCTTGATTATTTATTTTTCTTACTGAATCAATTTGCCGTGGGATTCCACTACCATCATAACCAAAAGTTTCGTCAGTTATATTTTGTGTGGCAGTTAAATTTTGCTGCAAATTAGCAGAAACACCTATTCGTAAAAGTCCTTTGTTTTTAAGGGCAATATTATACTGTGTACCCAACGATAAATAAATACCACCAAACGTAACCTCTTTTAATGAATTTGACTGCTGATAATATTGGCTAGTAGTATCATTTATAAAACCAAGTTTTGTACTAATATCTCTATTACCAAAACTATAGCCAGTATTTATACCAAAACTAAAATTTTTATACTTAATACCTGTGCTAAAATTAGCTTGATTTATGCCTCCGCTTCCTTCATACAAACTATTCACACTATCTATACCAACTATTCTTCTATTTGCAATTATTTTATAATTTACCCTAGTGGCAGGCCTTAACCCAAATGCCACACCCCAGCTATATCCTTTTTTTGCAAGACTTTTAGGTGTTACAGGAAAACCCAAAAGCATATAAGATATTATAGCATTCTTAGAAATATATTTATCAGGGTTTGTATTGCTTTTCAGTACACGCCTATCTAATTCAACCCCAAAATCGAAACTTGTAGAACTCATATTTCCCAACGATGCAGGGTTAGATAGATTAAGTGTTTGCGAAAATGATAAATCTACAAAACCAGCTGTAATACCTCCCATGGCTCTACTTGTAATATTTTGTGTAGGCACAAGGTCGCCCATACCATACCGAGAATAAGGAGAATTTTCTTGTGCGTTTGCAAAAGCATAAGAAATAACAAGTAAAGTAAATAAGATAGATTTTTTAGCTACCGATATTGTTGAGTTCAGAGAGTGCATATAGTCCTTTAAATAAAAAATTATGGTCGGCAAATATCTGTGTTTTAATCTGAGTAGCAAAATACGAAGCATTTCCACCAGTTAATACCACGTTAAAATTGTCATATTTATTTTTATAACGCTGCACAATTCCTTCTATTTCAGCCGCCATGCCATTTAAAACGCCACTTTGCAAGTTTGTTTTGGTATCGTAACCAATAAGGGGAAAATTCCATGTTTCTGCCTCTAGAGGTAGTAATGCAGTATAATCATGCATACTTTTAAAACGCATATTCATACCAGGCGATATACCGCCCCCCAAAAACTCTTGCTGCTGTGTTATAAAATTGTAAGTAATACAACTGCCAAGCCCTATTATTAAATTGTTTTTTTGAGGGTAAAAGTATACGGCAGCAGCCATCAATGCCAATCTATCAGCACCTATAGTTTCTGGCTTGCCTACGGGTGTTGTAAAATTAATTTTAGTAGCAACAGATAATTTATGAAAAATTGTATTTTGGGCTAAAATTGTTTCAATAGCTTCATTATGTTTTACTACAGAAGAGAGTATTGTTTTCTTTGGCGAATATTTATCTAATAATAATTGGATAGTTTCTACAGAATCATTTTGCAAATAGACAGTTTCACTCATTTTATCATCAAAAAAAATGGCAGCTTTTAGACGTGTATTTCCAAAATCAAAACAAATAGTAATCATTAGAAATTTTTTTCAAAAGTAACGCTATTTTACCTTGGAAGTTATTGGCATTTTAAAATAAAAAACTCCAAATATTATTATTCATAAATAATGAAATTAAAAAATTTTTAACAAATAGGTTTAAAGCACTAGAGTTATTGAGCTTCGTTTAAAGTTTAGAGAAAAAAAATTAATACAAACGATGTCTTAAATATATAAATCATTTTTATGTAGAAATATTACTTTTCAAAAAACAACAGGATTATAAATTTAGTCAAATACAATTTTATAGATTTTCTTTTATAAATGTTTCACAATATTCTTTAATCATATTCCTTACAATTCTAAACTTTTTTACAATCTCTTCTTCAGTACCAATGGCTTTTGCAGGATCTGGAAAATTATAATGAAACTTTAAAGCCTTGCTTGGAAAGTAAGGACAACGCTCTTTAGCATTATCACATACGGTAATTACAAAATCGAAATCTACATTTCTGAATTCTTCAATATTATTTGAAGTATGTGTTGAAATATCAATACCATCTTCTTTCATTGTAGCAATGGCTCGAGGGTTTACACCATGTGTTTCTATTCCTGCGCTAAAAATTTCGGCTTTAACGTTAGCAAAATATCTTAAATAACCTTCTGCTATTTGGCTGCGGCAGCTATTGCCTGTACATAGCACTAATATTTTTTTCATTTTTTAAAATTTATAATCGTACATGCTAGAAAGTGGAGTAAATTTTTGTAAACTGGGCAGAGGATTTATATTTATTTTACTTTTTTTATTGCTTACAATTTTATCAGTTTCATAATTTTTCACTTTCACTACCATTACACCAGTTGATAAGTTAAAGTCCCTTTCCTCTGAAAACCTATGCCCATCAGAGTTTACAGAGTGAAAACCAATAAGCTCAAATTTATTATTTTGATATCTAAATTTATGTTGATAACCTCCCCTTATTAATTCTGTCGAAATAATTATAATTCCTTTTTCAATGGTTACAGTATCAAAGAAAGTATCTGTAGAATATCCATTACCGTAAGGATATTGAGGTTGAATTACAGAGTCGGATGCAGCCACAAGGTTATACCCTCCACTTTTTATTGCAAAAAAAACTTTAAGTGTATACCGTTTAAATTTGTCAATAGTGTCTTGTTCTACAGTTATAAAATCCGCTAAACTATCTATATTCAAATCTCCAATAGTTTTACATAATTGTAACGAGGCTTTGTTTACAAATTTTTGTGCATTACAAATATTTTTATAAAACATACACAACAAAAAAATGACTACATACTTTTTTAGCATTAATGTATTTTTAAATATTGGTTATAATTTATTACTTTTTCTAAAATTATTATCATACAAATAACCAAATAATATTAATGATACAAAACTTTTCATCCCACCCAAATATTAATTGTAGAACTAAAACAGATGTTGTAATAATAATTGGTTTTTTATACTTTTTTACAAATTCTTTCATATCTCTAAATTTTAAATTCCAACAATTTTACTTCTTCTTTCCATTATTATATTATCTCTCCAAATGCCATTCATGTTTCCGATTTTTTCTCTATATCCAATTGTTCTAAAACCCAGCTCCTCATGCAGTTTTATACTCAAAATATTTTCTAGGAAGATACATGATTGTAAAGTCCAAAATCCATTAATTTCACTTTCTTGTATGAGTTGTGTAAAAAGTTTTTTACCAATTCCCTTTCCCCTTACGCTGCTTGCAACATAAATGCTAACTTCTGCTACCCCCCCGTATACTCTACGAGATGAAACAGGTGAAAGTGCAGCCCAGCCAAGCATATTACCGTATTCAAATATTGCTAATCTACAAAAAGGCAAATGACTTTTATCCCATGCAACCCAGTCTAGAGCATCTGTTTGAAAAGTTGCATGCCCTGTAGCTATGCCTTGCAAATATATTTCTGCAACAGAGGCGTAATACTTTTTTAGAATTGGTTTTATTTCCACAGATAATTTATTTTAACAACAACCGCCATCTGGTGTGCAGCAACTAGCCGCTTTTTTTACTGCAGAAATTACAGAATGTACTGCTGGTGTACCACATAAGTCCAAAGCCAAACAGGCTGTATATTTTGTAGTGAGCACAAAATCTTTTCCGTTAAAATCTAAGCCATATTTAGATATGGTTTCGTTTTGATATTCTACTTCTATTTCCAAATCTTCTATTCCTAATTTTTTTTCTGATAATGCAATAATATCTAATAGGTGTTTGGGCTTTAACCTGTGTTCGTAATCATTTGCATCCCACAATTGAAAATTCACTTTCTTTTCATTGCGAATAGTGCCGCCACAATCAATAAAATTTTTGGTAACCATACCCACTTCTGTTACATGAAAATGCTCTGGCACAAGGGCTCCATTTTCTAATTTAAAATTTACAGCTTCCGCTGTGGTAAGAATGGTTTTAATTTCTGAAAGTTTCATAAAATGTAATTTTTAGCAACAACTTTTTTTCTTTTCCATTTTTATAGAAAATTCTAATAAAAATTGTTCAAATTTTAAAAATGTTTTTTCGTTTATACAATAACAAATGGAATTCCCTTCTATATTTCCTTTTATAAGTTCCGCATTTTTTAGTTCTTTTAAATGCTGCGATACTGTAGGTTGTGCCAATGGTAAAATCTTTACAATATCACCACAAATACAAGTGTTTATTTTAAGCAAATAATCAATAATAGCTACTCTTGCAGGATGTGCTAATGCTTTCATAATATTGGCAATATCGTTTTGCCTTTTTGTAAATAATTGTGTATTTGATGCACCCATTTTTATAATTATATATTGCAATATTACGAT